>CALIZI010000234.1 GCA_938028705.1 uncultured Saprospiraceae bacterium
AATCGTAAGTAATTGATTATCAGTTATTTTATTTTTATTAAGGTAAAAAATATTCAATTAATTAAATTTTATAATTATTTGATAAAAAACAATTTACCTAATACCAAATTTCCTAATTCCCCAATGTCCAAAGTCCAGTTACTTAATAATCCAAAGAAATATCTTCAAACAAGACATCCAAAGTAATATGATTTTCAATTAAACCTATACTATGCGTGTTAGGCTTAAAACCAAAGGCAGTGATCATCACCCAAGAGAGGTGTTTTTTCGTTTTAGTGGTGCTTTGAAAAATATGTTGTTTTTGATTTAACTGTTCCGCATAGGCTTTAGAAAGACTATAAACTTCCTTATGAAATTTCATTTCTATCAAATTAATAACCGAATCTGCCCTATCCAAAACTAAATCTATCTGCGCCCCCTTTTCAGTTGGAGTGCCTCTTTTTGTAAAGGAGTAAGGAATGGTATAAACATTCGCAATACCCAAGGCTTTTTTAATTTGCAAAAGGTGTTTCATACAAATGCTTTCAAAGGTGTAACCACTCCAACTTTTATATCCGGCACTTTGGCTTAGGTGCTTCCAAGTTCCCGGACCTGCATTTACTTTATCTTCTATAAATCGTAAATAAAACAGCGAATATTCATCCGTCAAGCGATACAGTTTTTCTTTTTTCTTTTTACCAAACGGATGATAAGAAGTGATAAATCCCGATTGCTCCAATTCTTCTAAAACTCTCGTTGTTCCTCCTCCATTGGTAATTTTTGCGATGTCAATAATATCCTTCCGCACCAAGCCCTTTCTCTTTTTGGCTAAAGCTCTGACCACCGCAATATGATTGTCTGCCTTTTCAAATAAAGAGGGATATAATTTTGAAAATTCATCTGTCAAAATCCCTGCATTGGAAAAACACAGATAATCAATATTTTGAATGACACTTCGAGAACCGCGTACTTCTTTTAAATAATGTGGAATGCCTCCCATTGCCATATATAAATGCATAATCTGATAACGGTCAAAATTAACATGGCGACTTTTCAAATATTTTTCCGTTTCCGCTAAGGTAAAGGGCTGGAGATAAATTCGTTTGGTGATGCGATTGTGCAAGCCGCCTTTATGATGCACTACTTTCTGAATCATCCATGAGGCGGCAGAGCCACAAATCACCACAACGATATTTTCTCGTGATGCCCAACTGTTCCAGAAATAGGCTAAAGCACTCAAAAAGCCCGATTTGGCTGTGGCTAACCACGGCAATTCATCAAAAAACACCACCTTTTTGTCTTTGCCCATTAATGGTTTGAGATAATTTATCAATAATTGAAATGCCTCAAACCAATCCGTCGGTGTTTTAATAGGAAAATCAGGATTGATAACTTCTGTTAATTGTGCGGCAAAATTTTTTAATTGCCCTTCTAAAGACACCGTTTGCAGTCCCGATATTTCAAATACAATTTGCTTTTCATAAACAGAAGTAATCAAAAACGTTTTACCGATTCTACGCCTTCCTATTACCGCGACCATTTCCGCTTCCGAAGAATCAATTGCTTCTTTTAAAATTGCTTTTTCCAATTTTCTACCAATAAATTCAATTGCCATGATTGTTGAATATGTTATTAAATTTACTTTTATTTACACTTTTAGCAACTTTCAACCATTTATAGATTGCTAAATCTATGTAAAGATAATAACTTTTAGCAACTTTCATAAATTTATAAATTGCTAAATCTACACGAAATTATTATTTCATCCTAAAGACTCAATGTAGAATGGCGGTTTTTTTGTAGAGAAATACTTTAACCCAAGTTGAATATGTAGCCCCCAAGTTTTTTAGGTGGTTTAGTTGTCAGACGAATGCTGTTTTAGAAGGTACCGATTATTTGATAATATCTTCGCTTTTAGAAAAAGAATTCGTCTGACAACTCTCCCCGCTTTGATTTTTGGGGGCTACATATTCAACTTGGGTTAAGCACAAAACATCACTTCCCAACCATATTTTAGAGAAAAGCGTTAATGATAAAAAAGGCATTTAATTCACTTGGATATGAAACTACCGTTAAAAATTTATTGCTTGTTTTGCTTATTATTTATAATGCAGCAAAACAATTGCTATGCTCAATTGAGCTATAATGAATTGCCGGATACGCTTTTTCAAGAATATAAATATGAGCGTGTAGCAGAGCAGATAGAACCGGATAAGCCATGGGTGAATCATTATCACCACCAGCCAATCCAATTAGAGGTAAGCGTTAAAAACGTCGAGACGAAGTCTATTTATAAAGATTGTACAGATTGTATTTATGAAGAATATGTTGATAGTTTAGAAGTTCGACCCGGGTATAATAAAATTATTCTGCAAAAGGAAATAAATTACAACTATGATAAAAACCGCTCAAGTAATGAAGAATGGGCATGGGTTAAAATGTATGAAGAAACTCCAAAAGACCATAAACCATGTTTAGACATTGCCGGAATTGATACTTGTCTTTGGAAATACGTAATTATACAAGAGGCGAAGTATGATAGTTTATTAAGAAAGACATTTAATCATATCCCCGATACAATTAGAATTCCTCCTTTAATAATACCTATCAAAAAATATAGGCTAAAAAACAAAAGTTACGAAGAAATAGAGCAGCTTGCTGCAATAGATATAGAGACTGTTTCAATTCCGATTTATAAAATTATAGAAGAAGAAAAATTACATACTGTTCCAGATGTTGGTACGGTAGAATATAAAACGATATACATAAATACGCTATCTCATTTTAAGAAAATAACTCCCTTGAATTATAAAGCTAATTACATTGGTTTCGATGATTTTTAAATGAGAAAACAAAATACATTTTATTGATTATCAATTTTTTATAAAAAAATATAAAATCAATACTTTTATTTTAAATATTTTGTCAACTTGATTATTTCCTCAATAATTAGACTATTATTTTTTCAAAATGAATTAAATTATAAAATAATTCATAAATATCTAATTATGATATTTTTATACAATAAAATAAAATTTATAATTTTATTTTTAAAAAATAATAATTTCAAATGTTTTTTTCTCATTTCAAAATCATCGAAACTAAAGTAATTAAATTCAACTTGCTTTTTTATTTAGCTATTATATGTTGACTAATAAGAATATGTTTTTAGTGCAGCCAAAAAAAACAGCATAGAATTTTTGTGAAGAATTTGCACGCTCGCTTATCGTGATTTTCAGCTTTTTATCGTAATTTTAGGCTTCGTGGGAAGATTACTTTTACAATCTACTCTTGCATAATTACTTTTTTGCTGATACAGCTAGGTTTTCATTTGTCTGACAATACTTTTTACGCAGTAGTTCAATTCCCTAATGTCCAAAGTCCAGTTATTAAAAAAGCCAACAAAAAAACTGTCGTTCCCAAGTCCTTCCCACCACCTTTATTTTGTTTTCTTGTAAAAATATCATTCCTTTGTATTGAAATACCAATTCAATAAATTTTAATTATAACAAATAATAAAAAGGTATAATAGGAATGTTTAGATTTGTTGTAAAAGTAGTTGACACTTCTTTACACAAAGAACTCAAAGTGTTAATCATCAAACCTCTACGTGATTACTCAAATTGGAGCATTTGCTACATAGCAAAAAAGTATTCACTACATTTCTATACCTAAAATAGTTAAATTGTCGCCTAGACAACATAAAAAAAAATAGAATGTCATATAAATGACTTCTAATAATGTATTTTTTTTACCATATTTACACTTAATTTTAATATTTTATAAAATACAAACTCAACTACTATGAGAAGTAAAACATTATTCAACATTTTATTTATTGCCTTATTGGCTGCATTGACTCTCGTCACTTTCGAAGCCCAAGCCCAAAATCAATTAGGTGGTCACTTCGGTGTAGTACAGCCGCTTGCTACATTTCAAGACGGTGACAATCCTAACCACTTCGACCCTTATACCATAGGCTTCCCGATGGGAATTACGGTCAGAAAAAACGAAAAATTTGCCTACGATTTGGAAATTGTATCCTTCATTAGTTTTGGCGATAATGCCGATGCCGTAAATCTATTGGTGCATCCCGGATTACTTTGGGGACTTGGCAACAGCTTCACTTTCGGAACAAGGCTGGGCTATGAGATAGGCGGCGGACGCTATGGTTTTACGCCCTTACTTAATAAAGGATTCATGCTCGGTGAGCAACCCGTATTCGCAGAATTCGTACTCCCCGTAAGAACAGGAAGCGGCGGCGGACTTTCCGTAACCGCAGCACTGCACCTCGGTGTAGGATTCTAATATCAGGGAATAGGAGATTCAATTTCTCTATTCCGACAATTCAATTCCTCCCAAATCTTCAATAGCCTCTCTCCTCACAGTTCCCCAATTATTTTAATGTATTTGTTGCACAAACCAAAGTTTGAGTAACACATTTTCAAAATAAAAATTAGATATTATGTTTTCTAGAAAGTATCTACTATTGGGTGCGGTATTGATAGCATCTATTTCCATCTTCACTTTCTTATCCTTTACTGAACGTGAAGCCGTAACCGAAAAATCAGGAGGGTGTCCTTTTGGTTTTGATAAAATTGCCGCTAAAAACAATCCAAGAACAAAAGCAAATGACAACAGAGATTGGTGGCCCAATCAATTAGACCTCAGCGTCTTGCGTCAAAATTCTTCTTTATCCAATCCACTTGACGAAAGTTTTGATTACAAAAAAGCCTTCGAAAGTCTTGACTACGCCGCCGTAAAAAGAGACCTCAAAGCATTGATGACGGATTCGCAAGACTGGTGGCCCGCCGATCATGGCTCTTACAGCGGTCTGATGATCAGAATGGCTTGGCACAGTGCAGGTACCTACCGTTCAGCCGATGGAAGGGGAGGCACTCGCGAGGGTAAACACAGGTTTGCACCTCAAAACAGTTGGCCCGACAATGCCAATTTGGACAAAGCAAGAAGATTACTATGGCCCATCAAGCAAAAATATGGTCAAAAAATATCTTGGGCAGACCTCATGATTTTGGCGGGTAATGTCGCTTTAGAAACTGCCGGATTTGAGACGCTCGGATTTGCAGGAGGACGAGTAGATACTTGGGAGCCTCAAACAGATGTTTACTGGGGAGCAGAAACTGAATGGCTTGATGACAGCGAAAGATATAGTGGCGACAGAGAACTGGAAACGCCATTGGCTGCCGTCCAAATGGGCTTGATATATGTCAATCCGGAAGGTCCCGGTGGAAATCCTGACCCGAAACTCTCGGCAAAGGATATTCGCGAAACTTTCGGAAGAATGGGAATGAATGACGAGGAAACCGTAGCACTCATCGCCGGTGGTCATACACTCGGTAAAACGCATGGCGCAGCTCCCGGCAGTAATCTCGGACCGGCACCCGAAGGTGCTGACATTGAAGCACAAGGATTTGGATGGGCGAATGGTCATGAATCCGGTAGCGGACCTCATGCCATTACCTCTGGTCTGGAAGTCATCTGGACATCGACACCTTCTCGATGGGGACAGGGATATTTCAAAAATTTGTTTGAAAATGAATGGGAACTTGTTAAAAGTCCCGGAGGAGCGTATCAGTTTGAAGCCGTCAATCCTGTGACGATGTTTCCCGATGCTTTTGACTCGAATAAACGCCACAAACCGACCATGCTCGTCTCAGATATAGCACTTATAGAAGACCCGGCTTATGAAAAAATATCCAGAAACTTCTACGACAATCCTGACGAGTTTGATGCTGCCTTTGCCAGAGCATGGTTCAAACTAACGCATAGAGATTTGGGACCAAAATCTACCTATCTCGGTCCTGAAATACCGGAGGAAGAATTTGTTTGGCAAGACCCGATTCCGGCTTTAGACCACAAATTGATTAGCGACAAAGCACTGGATAATATCAAAAATCAAATCGCTGATGAATTGACAGTCGCAGAAATGGTCAATATCGCTTGGGCTTCGGCTTCTACATTCCGCATATCCGACAGAAGAGGTGGAGCCAACGGTGCGAGAATTCGACTTGAGCCACAGGCAAGTTGGGAATCCAACAATCCGGATCAACTCAAAAAAGCACTGAAATGTTATGAGAGAATACAGAAGAAGCAAAAGAAAAAAGGTAATCCAATTTCGATGGCAGATCTTATCGTACTCGGTGGAAATGCAGGTATCGAAAAAGCTGCGAAGGATGCAGGCTATCGCGTCAGTGTTCCTTTCTCCGGCGGTAGAATGGATGCCACACAAGAGCAAACAGATGTAGAAGGCATGGCATTATTGGAGCCAATGGCTGACGGTTTTAGAAATTATCAAAAAACCGATTACACACTTACTACAGAGCAACTCTTGGTAGATAAAGCACAATTATTGACCCTCAGCGCACCCGAAATGGCAGTTTTGGTAGGCGGTATGAGAGCTTTGGGTGCTAATTATGACGGTTCTGATACCGGTATCCTCACCGATACACCGGGCAAGTTGAACAACAACTTTTTCAGAAATCTATTGAGCATGGATTACCAATGGAAAGCAGCTTCCGGTGACAGAAATACCTTCAACGGTTACAAACGAGGTACAGATGAATTGGTATGGAAAGCCTCACGCGCCGATTTGATTTTTGGTTCCAACTCTGAGTTGAGAGCTGTCGCAGAAGTATATGCCAGCGATGATGCTAAACAAAAATTTGTTGACGATTTTGTAGCAGCTTGGAGTAAAGTGATGAACTTGGACAGATTTGATATGTAGAATTGACTTTGACTTTTTTTACAATACCGAAAATTATCATGGCAGCGGCAATCAATGTATTGTCGCTGCCATTTTTGTGGGTTATTGTATCTACTGAATAGTAATTTTATTTAGGGAACTCGCAATAAATAACCTACCCAAGATGCGATTTATTTTTTGCTCAATCAAGGTACGGAAATGTGAGTCCCGAAAGCATTCGGGATGACCATTTTCGTAACGCAGAGTGAGCGAAAAAGAACGAGTAGGTTGGGTAGGGTATTTGTTGCGAGTTCCCTTATTGCGTGATATTTCGATATTTGGGGGTAAAAGCGCAATATTGCGTGTATTTCGAAATTGCAAGCAAGAAAAATAATAGCTGAGTTAAAATATGAAATTATAAACGATATAATATTTAAATCTCCTACTTAATTTAAATCATTGTATATGAAATTATTACAACTATTTTTCCTAGCTCTTTTATTAGGACTTTTCATAGGATGCAAGCCTGATTCATGCGAAGATGTAGAATGTGGACCCGGAGATTGTGTCGAAGGAATCTGTGATTGTCCGGATGGGTTCTCAGGAGTTAATTGTGAGATAGAGTTATGTTTTGGTTTAGCCTGTATTAATGGGGATTGTGACCCTCAAACTGAAAACTGCAATTGTCATCCAAATTATTATGGAGAAAGCTGCGATATATTATGTGTAAATGGAGAATTTGCAAATGGAGATTGTAATTGCTTCGAAGGTTACGAAGGCATTACATGTGAAACTGAAATTAGAGAGCGTTTTCTAGGTTGGTGGGATGCTGATGAATGGAGCAGTACTTCTCAAATAGGTGGCACACCATCTCCCGGGTTTTTACCAACTGTTATAAAGTTTGAAGAACGTTATAACATACTGGAAGTTGAACTTTCTACCAGAGATGGTGCAATACTTGTCAGTTCAGGTACTAGAATAGTAGGTCAAGTAACAGAAAATACAATCAACTTTGAATTTCAAGATATTCCTCAAGGCACAGTTTATGGTTCAGCGAGCTTGGATAATAGTGGTAGAGTTCTTAGTATTAAACTATATCCTTTCAATCCCACTACATCGCTTACAGAGGAAGCTAGAGGAACTTTCATTAAACATTAAAAATAGAGACATGTTTAGAATTGCAGTTGACACTTTTACCTTCATATTAAGTTAATGTAAAATGTAAAATAATAAATGTAAAATGTAAATTTGTATAATGCGAGCTAACGCGAGGTGTTTCTATTTTGTTGATTTTTAAATTTTTAAACACCAAAAAACGAAAATGTATTGTACACGTACTACAAGCACTTTTACATTTTAAATTTGATATTTTACATTTTACATTAATTTACTTTATATGTAAAATGTCAACTATGTCAATAAACTTGTCTTATATTCTATTTAAAATATCCATCCCTCCATTTTATCTACTAATTTATCAACTCAAACACGACCCAGTTGTTGTATTTTTGCGGGGCTAAAACTCGTCAGACATTTTCAAAACTCACCGATGATCTCATATTTCCCGACAAAGTTTAAATGTCTGACGTAGAGCCTATCTCCGCTTCACTTCGGACAGCTAATTTAAAAATTATTATTTTTATTCACAAAGTAGGTTGAATACATTTTGGGGGATCTTTGGGTGAAATTTGTCAACCTATTTTATGGACTAACAATGCTATCCATGTTAGGGAACTCGCAATAAATAGCCTACCCAAGATGCGATTTATTTTTTGCTCAATCAAGGTGCGGAAATGTGAGTCTATCGAGATAAATGACCATTTCCGTAACGCAGAGTGAGCGAAAAAGAACGAGTAGGTTGGGTTGGCTATTTGTTGCGAGTTCCCCAAACGCCGCCTGCTGCTAATTTTTGAGTGATCTATCCAAAGCATACTGATACCACTCAAAATCCTCTTTATAAATTGTTGCGACTTTTTGTTCCAGTTCTGCATTATAAAAACAATCATAAGGCGGTGTCTGTAGCCGAACAGCAGCGTTTAAGGGCGTATATCCCAAAAATGACTGTTCTTCTGATGTCATTTTTTTATTATGATGTGGGGAAGCTGAAAATTTAAAAGGCTCGGTGGGTTTTAAGTTCAATTGTTTTTCCAAGTGATTGAGTATGTCCGTTGGTGTTTCTAATTTGACCAATGTATCAATAGTAATCGTGTTATTTCTTTCTGCGGGGTGCCGCTGGCATTGCCAATGTATGTCCGAATTTTTAATATTAATAAACGTTAAAGCATCCAAAAATTCAGCGAAGGAGTATTTTTCTTTCAAGGCTACTCTGCCTCTTTTGGTCATTAGTTTTTTTGCTGACGGATTATTCATTTCTAACTGATATAAGCATTCCACATAAGAACTAACGGCTCTGGTATAAGGGTTTCTGACCAGTTTTATGACATGATATTCGTCTGGTGTGTGTAGCAATTCCCTTAATGCCTTTTTGTATGTTGAATTTTTATACATGACTTTTCGATAATCGTGAATCCATTGGCTGTGTTTTTTAGCTTTTGCTAACATATTCATTTGGTAGAGAAACCATCTGACAATGAAAACAGACCCGGCTTTGGCAGACCAAAATAAGACCATTTTTTTTTCAGTATTTATCAAAATTCTCGGCGGCTCCTTTAATGATCTATATTTTCTCCACCAGTCATACGCATTAAATATCATTGATTGTTAAATGTTCTGGACCTTGGACACTTTGGAAATTAGTCTCGGCTGAGCCGAGAGGGAAATTCGGTTTTAAACCGTAAGTAATTGATTATCAGATATTTTTTTTATTAAAATTAAAAAAACATTTAATTAATTTAATTTTATAATTGTTTGATAAAAATCCCGATAGCTATCCCGATAACTATCGGGATACCTAATACCAAATTTCTTCATTCCCCAATATCCAAAGTCCAGTAAATGTTAATTAGTGTTTTAAAAAATAATTGGTTCTTCTTGAATTTTGATGCAAAAAACAAGTTATTCATACTTTGCTACCAGAGGTCTGCTCACCCATTTGTTGCCTTTAATATAAAACCGCCAAGGGAGTAAAGCACTCTCACCCGCACTGCCCATACCTACACGCATTCCTGCGAATATTTGCGATTCATCGACCATATCGCCGCGGTCTTCTATCCAAATCAAGTTGCTTTGAAGGTTGGTGGTGTTATAATCTTTGTGGATGCCGAGGGCTTTTCCGGCTGCGCCCGGTCCTGCCGTCAGTGCAGGTTTGACTTTATCATAGTTACGCCTTTGGAGCATGGTGGAGATACCTTCGACGGGTTCGATGGCGCGAATAAGTACGGCATGTGGCATATCCTTTTTGGCAGTAATGACATTGAATAAATGATGAATGCCATAACAGATATATACATAAGCTATGCCACCTTCGCGGAAGAAAGGTTCGGTACGTGGTGTGCGGTGATTGTTGCGGGCGTGACAGGCTTGGTCGTCGGGTCCGCGATAGGCTTCTGTTTCTATGATTTTACCGACGGTGCGAATATCGTCTATTTGTGTGACAAGGTATTTACCCAATAAATCTTTGCTGATTTGAAGGACATCTGTGCGGGTATAAAAAGACTTGGGTAGTTTCATGATTTGTTGATTCGTAACTCGCTCACCCGTAACCTGAGCGCAACCTTCGATTATCCACATATTTATGCCGATAGCTATACGGGGATAAGGCACTGATTTCGTATCAAATAGCGTGAAATATTGCAGAGAGTATCTTGCGAGACTGCCAAGCAAAAGCATTTTTAAAAATAAAAAAAACCTCGTTAGAAATTCCAAAAAACAAATTCCAAACAATTCAAAAGTCATTATCTATCTATCAAACAATCGCGCAATTCAACAATTTACTAATTGCTTCACTCATTTTTTGATGTGTTTCTTTGGAGAGTTCGACTAAGGGAAGGCGGACTTCTTTGGAGCAAATATCCTGTAATTGGAGTGCTGCCTTGACTCCAGCAGGATTGCCTTCTACGAAGAGTAAACCTATAATATCGAGAAGGCTGAAATGTAATTGGGCGGCGGTTTTGAAGTTGCCTGCGAGGGCATGTCGTGTGAGGTCGGAGAAGGCTTTGGGAAAGGCATTGGCAACAACGGAAATGATGCCGTCTGTACCGAAGGAGAGCATGGGCAGGTTGAGTATGTCGTCGCCGGAGAGGACGAGAAAGTCATCGGGTTTGTGCTTAACGATGTGCATACATTGAGCCAAATCGCCGGAAGCTTCTTTGACGGCAATGAATTTTTTATGAGCCTTTGCAAGACGCAAAGTAGTCTCAGCAGTAATGTTTGAGCCGGTACGCGAAGGCACATTATAGATGATAATGGGGTGCGGCGCGACTTCCGCCAAAGCCATATAATGACGATAAATACCTTCTTGGGTAGGCTTGTTGTAGTAAGGACTGACGGAGAGAATGGCATCAATACCCGCGAAATCGCGCTGTTGTATTTTGTTGATGACGGCTTGGGTGTTGTTGCCGCCAAAACCTGCGACGAGTGGTACTCGTCCGGCAATGGTTTGTATGGTGAAATCCAAGACCTTGTCGGCTTCCTCGGCTGTGAGTGTCGCCGCTTCGCCCGTAGTGCCAAGTGAGACAAGGTACTCTACACCACCGCCAATGCAGTGATTGACGACCCGCTCTAAGCCCGGATAATCGACCGCACCACCGCGAAAAGGTGTGACTAATGCAACGCCTGTTCCTTTAAATGTATTCATGTTTGTAAGTAGCGAGTGACGAGTAGCGAGTAGCGAGTTTGACGAGTAGAACGCGAGAGTAAAAAGTTGATAATGTGAAAGTTATGAAGTACATAGAAAACATCTTTATTTGTATTTGGTAGTATTTTTGGCATATTTAAATTTTCTATAAAAACTCGTCACACTCGCAACTCGCTACTCGCTACTCTCATTCACTCTTTTTAAAAATTCTTCTAATTGTTCTGAAAATGCTTTAAGGTTGTAATCATCGGCAACATCTATCATCAGGTCGTAGCAATGTTCGCGGTTGGGGTGGTATCGCCCTACGCGGATGTGTGCCTGCGAAAGGGCAGCTACATACTCCAAAGGCGGACAAGGGTTGAGGTGCAAACCAATGAGGATGTCAAATTGACGTGCCGCAAACTCTTTGGCAATATTGCTGGTCGGATGCCAATACCAATTGAGGTCTTTGTTGTTGAAATATTTAAAAATGACATTTTGGTGGTCTTGGCGGTCGTCAAAATAGCCGAGTATGGAGACTTGTTTGTCTTTGTTGATGAGTATCTCGCGGTACTCATTAATAAATACCCGGCTGGCGGGTTTGGTGGCATCAAATAAAATACCTATGGTATCGGCTTGCCGAAAATTCATGGGTTTACTTTGCCTTCTGTTGGCAGTACCCGCCAGTTTTTTCTTTAAATGGTAATCGTAAAATTTATATCTGATATCGTTGACCTGCTGGAACATATTTTAATGGTTTCCGGTGGATGTGGAGTGTTTATTGTACAATTTCTGCTCGTTCAAATTCGCCCATTTCTCCGAATTTATCAATGCGTTGTTCTACACGCTCATCGGGGTCAATATCTATCAATTCTGTGACTTCTTTTTTTATACGTTTTTTCAAAATCTTTACCATTTCTTCCGGGAAAGTATGTGCGCCGCCAAGTGGTTCTTTGATAATACCGTCAATCAAACCAAAATCGAACATGTGCTTGGGCGTAAGTTTGAGGGCTTCGGCGGCTTGTTCTTTATAATCCCAACTTCGCCACAATATAGACGAACAGGATTCGGGTGAAATCACCGAGTACCAAGTGTTTTCAAGCATCAAAATCCTATCACCTACGCCTATGCCCAATGCACCGCCCGATGCACCTTCGCCTATCACTACACATACAATCGGTACACGTAATTGGCTCATTTCATATAAGTTACGTGCAATAGCTTCTGCTTGCCCAAACTCCTCTGCTTCTAAGCCGGGAAAGGCTCCCGGCGTATCAATCAGGCATATTACAGGATAATTGAATCGCTCGGCGAGTTTCATCAAACGTAGGGCTTTGCGGTAGCCTTCGGGATTTGCCATACCAAAATTTCGGTATTGTCGCATCTTGGTATTCACACCTTTTTGATGCCCGATGAACATATAGGTCTGCCCTTCCATGCTCCCCAAACCACCGACTATCGCCTTGTCGTCTTTGTAGTGCCTATCACCATGCAACTCTACAAACTTGTGACACATTTCTTTAAGGTAATACATCGTATAAGGTCGTTCAGGGTGCCTTGATAATTGCACTTTCTGCCAACCTGTAAGATTTTCGTATATTTCTTTTCGCTGCACCTTTATTTTATCTTCCAATTCCTTGATAGCTGTACTCATATCTGCATTGCCCTTTTCGTGCAACTTTTGGGCTTCTGCCAGTTGGTTATGAAGTTCCTCTATTGGTTGTTCAAATTCTAGAAATACCATGACATGGTTATTGAGTGATAAAATAGGTTGACAAATTTACTCAATGTTTTGAAAGTATCTCTGATTTTGATGCTTTTTTTGCAAATTCTTAATGAATGATTGAATGAATTTTGTATGAATGAATTTTATCATATTTAGCTATAATGCCATTCAAAATTAAGATTTTCCACAAATTAATTTATTAAGGTTCTACTGAAATAAGGGCAATTTTAAATAATTTTACAATAAAAAATATTTATAAATAATTAATTTTTAATAATAAATAAATTATAAAATAATTTTAGTTAAATAAAAAACGGCTATATTTCAGTGCAGCTTATTAAAATAAAAATATTTAAATATAGTCAATATCTGCCAAATAATATTTTTTTTCATTCAAATAATATATAATTTCAAAAAATTTCGGTTCTTTGTTTGTGAAAAAATAATAAATACGTGAATAAACGACGAAATGAGTAAATGCGTTGATAAAGTACACATTGTCGCATTAAAATATTCACTCATTCATCCCGATAGCTATCGGAACAGTCATTCACTCATTAAAAAGGTATGCTCAAAGATATTCTTTCAAAAGTAGAAAACGCGCTCGACCCAACTGTAAAGCCCATTTCCGGTTACGATGCGGCATTTTTATATTCCGATTCGCCAAAAAGTCCGATGCACATTGCAGGGCTTACCATAATAGAAGGCTCCATTGATTTTGAGGGCTTCAAACACAATATTGCGACGAAGCTGCATCAAGTACCCAAATTTCGTCAGCGACTCGTCAATGTGCCGATGAATCTCGGTTATCCCTACTGGGCAGATGACCCGAATTTTGATTTGGACTTACACATTCAGCGCATCAAACTGCCCGACCCTGCCGATTGGGAAACACTCCGCGACCTGACCGCTTCCATTACCAGTACGCCTTTGGATTTGCGTCGCCCTTTGTGGAGTATGACCTTTATAGAAGGATTGAATAATGTATCGCAAGTACCGGAAGGCTCGGTAGCACTCTTTTCCAAAGTGCATCATGTGATGATAGATGGCATGTCGGGCATGGGAATTATGGGGATTTTGTTGAGCTTTGACCCCAGCGATAAGCCCGATATGGATGCCCAACCTCGCGCCTACAAACCCGACCCCTTGCCCAATGAATTGACCTTACTCGCCAAAAGTGGCGTTGATTTCCTCAAAGACCCACTGAAAATTCCGAGAGTAGCAGGACGTACACTCGTGAAGGTCGCGCAAAGCCAAATGAGCAAACGAATGCAGGTAAAAAGCGACATTCCCAAATCCGCCGGCGCACCCAAAACCATTTTCAATCAATCCATTTCGCCACGCCGAACTTGGGGAACGGCTTTGCTCTCATTAGACCGCATCAAAGCCCTCAAAAAAGCAATGGATGCCACCGTCAATGATGTCATTTTAGCGATTTGTGCGGGTGGGATTCGCAAATATTTAGTAGAAAAAGACAAACTGCCGGGGCAGTCGCTCATTGCGAATGTTCCGATTTCGATACGGAAGGAAAAGGATGGGGAAATGAAAAATAAAATTTCCAATATGCTCATCCCTATCGCCACCCAAATCGAAGACCCGATAGAACGCCTCGAAGCCATACAAGAACACACATCAAGAGGAAAAGTAAGGCATAAAGCTATGGGTGCGAAGACCTTAGCCAAACTTGCCGATGCCGTACCTTTTGGTCTTGCCAATCTCGCGGCAGGCGTATATAGTCGCTACAATCTCAACGAATATCACCGCCCACCATTCAATGTGACGATTACGAATGTACCCGGACCGCAATTCCCATTGTACATGAACGGGCATAAAATCCTGTCGATATTTGCGTTGACACCTGTGGTCGATGGTTTGGGTTTGATTATCGCAGTATTGAGTTATAATGGTCAGGTCAGCATCACCGCCACTTCCGATGCCAAGACGATGCCCGATGCCGACCAATTTGCCCGCTACATCCGCGAATCTGCCAACGAACTCGAAGCCATTATCCTCAAAAGAGAAAAACAAAAAGAAGTCAAGAAAAAAGCCAAACCCAAATCCGACCCGTTTTTTACTGCGCTTCGCAAACGCTTTAAAGCAAAGAAAAAATGGGAGAAAAAATTCATTGGAACTTACCAAATCACCGTTAATGGTTGTACCGAAGAAATTCACCATCAAATCAATGTTACCGAAAAATCAGCCACCGTCAAAAAAGGTGTCACTAAAAACCCAAAAGCGACCTTGATTATAGATGATGAATATTTGTATCGTGTACATAAAAAAGAATTGAGACTGGAAGAAGCGCAGATTCAAGGACGCATTAAAATGGAAGGTGGCGCGAGAAATACGAAATATTTGATACAGTTGTTATCATAGCGCGGCACTTCCAGTCCGCGTTCCGTAGCACGGTGCTTCCAGCCCGTGCCACGTTAGTTTTGTTATTCGTATAAAAAGGATTCATCAGACGAGTTTTAGCCCAAATTCGGAAAAAATATTCCATCCTAAACATAAATAAATTGTTATTTTTTAAATATATAAATCATTTAAATAAATTATACACTATGAAAAAAAATATTTTTTTAATTTTAATTTTTTCAATTACCCTATTGACATGTAAAGACGATACATCAATGGAAGACACTATAGAAGTCAATGGCTTGACCCATGCTAAAAGCGATAAAGAGTTTGAAGAGGCGAATACTATACTTATTGATGCTTTTAATGTTGCCGAACCAATTGGAATTGTAGCACAAATTGAGCATAATAACAACGCAGCATCAGTTGGTCTAACGCTGAATCCGACAAAAGTTATATTATTCGGCAATCCCACTTTGGGAACCCCATTGATGCAAAAGAATCAATTGACGGGTTTGGATTTGCCTCAAAAAATGTTACTCTTTGAAGATGAAGAAGGAGAACTTAATATAGCCTACAACGACGTATCATATCTGGAGCAGCGACACGGCGTAGGCGATGTTGAAACGCTAAGTACCATTGCCGGCGCACTCAACAACTTCGCATCAATGGTCGCTGATGAAGATTTAAAATTATCTGATGGCTCGGTACAATCTGCCGAAGGCATAACGATTAAAAGCAGTCAAAACAGTATAGATGATACCTACACCAAACTGACTGATGCTATCAATGCCAATCAACAATTGACCATTATAGCCGAATTGGACCATCAGGCAAATGCCGCCTCCGTCGGTTTGGAATTACGACCTACTAAATTGGTCGTATTTGGCAATCCTAATCTGGGAACACCCCTGATGCAAAGCGCACAAACACTTGGCATTGACTTACCACAAAAAATGCTGGTATATGAAAATGAAAATGGTGAGGTGAGTGTCGCTTATAATGACCCTTCATTTTTAGCCCAACGGCATCGCGTTGAAGCTAATGAAGATGTTTTAACAACGATAACTAATGCATTGAATAATTTATCGGAAACAGCGATTACTCCCTAACCGGACTTTGGATATTTTGGAAATTAGTACCTAAATCGTGAAGTCTTGTGCGTTTTTGGCAAAAAATGAGTGAATGAGTGAATTTTGAATGAGTGAATTTTTTCAATGCAATAATGATAAAATGTACGAATGTTTCCGAATTAAGACATTAGAACATTATTACATTAATTATTCACTCATTCGCTCATTCAAAATTCACTCATTATGGTAGTGGCTTCGCCACGTTAGGGAATTAGGATGTTCGGTTTTAAATCGTAAATAATTGATTATCAGGTATTTTTAATTTTATTAAGATTAAAAATATTTATAAATAATTAATTTTATAATTATTTGATGGTTGCACTGAAATAAGTAAAAAAACAAATAAACTATTTTTGTGTGTATAAAATGCTTAAATTTGTGTTGACAGATGTAGTATCATAAGACGTATCATTTATGTTCCATGCCAATGTAGTTAATGAGGATGCCCTTCTA
>CALIZI010000235.1 GCA_938028705.1 uncultured Saprospiraceae bacterium
ACTTGTAAAAAGTTAGGCATAAACGCTTATGCATATATCTTAGATAGACTCAACCATAAACGAATGACTGACCTCCATAATGTCATATATCAAAAAATTACTACAACACAACAATACCCTGACTTATTTACATGATACTAAATAAATTATAAAATAATTTTAATTGAAAAATATTCACGTCATACACTTTTACATTCTACATTTCAATAATAACCTTGAAAACACCAGCCTTCCTATACACAATATCGTTTTTTATATAAAATAAAATAAAAAAATACATCAAAATATAGGTCATTACAATTAAAACACTTACTTTTATCATTCATCCTGCTTATCAGATTAAACTCACATCCAGAATCAAGCAATACTTTACATTCCTCCCCGATGTAAGGGATTGAAATTTCTACACACCGACCTCTTGGCAAAAATTGTGATTATTCCATAGTTAAAATAGATTTTTTACTTCACAAAAAATCTACACAATAAACTATGAAACAATCCAGCCATGAAGCAATATTTTATTTCTTCACCTCCAAACTGAATTGCTATGAAATACCTATATCTAAGCTGTTTTTTATGCTTGATAAGTCTCCGTTTATCTGCCGAAAATTATTACTGGATAGGTGGCACAGGCGATTGGTCAGACCCTACACACTGGTCATTATCCGACTTAGGTACGGGCGAACCTGCGGAAGCCATACCTACCATTAATGACAATGTTTATTTCAATGAATTTTCCTTTACCAATGATGGTGACACCGTATATATAAGCCAGCCAAACACCTATTGCAAGGAACTGGACTGGGGCAATATCGAGCATCGGGCGGTACTCTATTTTCGCCCCGATGCGGACGACGACAAACGCATACATGTCGGCGGGTCGCTCTTGCTGAGTCCGACCTTAGAAATACTCGGCGACGAGGTCACCTGGGTATTCAAAGCCGCTTCGTTCAACAATCTCTTGGTGACCTCCGGCAAAACACTCGACCATGCGGAATTTAACAGCGAAGCCGGAGAGTGGTGGCTTTTCGACCAATTCAAAGTCAGCGGCACAGTGCGCCACTTGGCAGGTCGCCTGAATACCAATACGCACAATATTTTCTGTACCGATTTTGAGTCATCAGGCAGTACACCTCGTAAACTCATGTTAAGCACTTCCACACTTGAAGCCCGCAATGCCCTCATATTGGAAAACAACAACCTTGATTTGGAACTGGGTACTTCCAATCTCACTTGTTCGGTGCTAAAAGCCCCCGGTTTTGCACTCAATGATGTCACTTTGCTACTTGGTCAAACTGCCCCCCGTATTGAAGGCAGCGATATTACAATAAATAATCTGGACTTTGGCGGACCTGATGCCCTAAGCATCCTGAGTAATACTATGCCCGATATGCCCCTCGAATTTGTATTGCCCGCAGGCGAAACCCTGACCGTTCTCGGTGATGTATTGGTCAATTCTCTATGTACCAATCCGGTCAGCCTTGTTTCCTCACAACCCGGTACACAGGCATATCTCACAGCACGAAACAATGCCGTCGAAGTATCATACATCCGTATAAAAGACGTAGCAGTATCCGGCAATAATTTTGTGGCTTACAATTCGTCAGACGGTGGCAATAACTCCGGTTGGATATTTGTGGGCGAACCCGGACCCTGTAATCTGACCGTCGAACTGAGCGATTTTACCGCCGAATGTCAAAATAGAAATGTCATTTTGTACTGGACGACCGAAACGGAAATCAACTCGGCATATTTTGGTGTTGAAGTCAGTAGCGATGGGCGAAATTTTGAAGAAATTGCTAAAATATCTGCCGCCGGAAACAGTACCGAACTGCTTGATTATACTTTTGTTGACCCCGAACTCCGTACCGGACAACACTATTATCGGCTCAATCAAATTGATGCCTTTAATGAAGCTGAACACAGCGAAATTTTGAACGTCTCCTGCCTTCCGCCACCGCCTGATGATATTATAGATATTTACCCAAATCCGATTGGCGATGCAGCAGTTTTGCACCTCAATATGCCCGCAACAAATAATGTGCGTGTTGAAGTCTATAATTCATTCGGGCAGCTACTTATCAATGAGACCCGAATCGCCCCGCAAGGTATTCACGACCTTGACATCTCCATGTTCTACATGCTGCCCGGAGTATATATCGTGAAAGTTTACATTGATGGAAGGTACATGAAAAAGAAATTTGTAAAAAGGTGAGCTTGTGATTCTGATGCGTAACTCGTTGATGCGTGATTCGATAAGTCGTAAATTACTTTATAAATATGTGGATTATCATTACCTTTGAACGAGAGGATAAGGGTATGAACTTGAACGATTAAGTAAATTTTTACTGTCGAGTATTATTCGTATTTTTTTTATTAAAATTTTATAATATAATATTTTTAATAATAAAAACATTTTGAAATTTATTTTTTTATTGAAAATAAAAATTTTATAAAAATTTTTAATTTTAAATTAAAAAATAAATTTATTTAATAAAACGAATTGCAAATAAACGAGTTACGAATCACCAATCACGAATCAGATGTACAAAATATATATCTTGCTTTTCTTGCTAATGATGTGTCAAGCCTGCGATAATTTTCCTAAAAACACACAAAACAACACAGATAAAACAACAGTGATGGAAGACAAAAAACCACCTGTTATTCGCACCCATAAGGTATATTCCAATGAAGAACTCATGGGTAAAATAGACGTATCTTCACATCCCGAATTTACACGCATCAAGCCGATGCACACCACCAAATCAGGCGTATATCTTCGCAAACAGGCTTACGAGGCTTTTCAAGAAATGTACGAGGCAGCCCTCAAAGATGGTGTTCACTTGAAAATTGTTTCTGCGGCACGTCCTTTTGCTCACCAAAAAAGTATTTGGGAAGCCAAGTGGACAGGTGCGCGATTGGTGAGTGGAAAAGACCTCTCCAAGACCCTCCCCAATCCAAAAGACCGCGCCCTTGAAATCCTCCAATACAGTTCTATGCCCGGTACCTCGCGCCACCACTGGGGAACGGATATTGACTTGAACAATTTAGAAAATTCGTGGTTTGAACAAGGGAACGGACTCAAAATATACAACTGGCTCAAAGACAATGCCCTTGTCTATGGCTACTGTCAGACTTACACGCCCAAAGGTGCAGACCGACCCTACGGATACGAGGAAGAAAAATGGCATTGGAGCTACCTGCCCATTGCCCTCGATATGACCCAACAATACGAAAAACGCATTCAAGATACCGACATTGCAGGGTTCAAAGGTGCAGAAGCCGCCACCGAAATCGGCATTGTTGAAAAATACGTACTTGGAATCAATAAAGACTGTAAATAGTTCATGGTTCATAGTTGATGGTTCATAGGCTAACGCAGGAAAGTGTTTTCTATGAACCATGAACCATGAACCATGAACCAAAAAACTAAAAATGGCATTAACAGAATCTACCATGCTTGCGCTTGGTACCAAAGCCCCTGACTTTAGCTTACCCGATACCGTTTCCGGTAAAACACTGAATTTGAATGACTTACAAGGCGAAAAAGCTACCGTTGTAATGTTCATCTGCAACCATTGCCCTTTCGTGGTGCATATCAATGACGCACTTGTGCGCTTGTCGGGCGACTATACACCCAAAGGCGTTTCCTTCGTCGCTATCAGTTCCAATAGTGTAGAAAGTCATCCGCAAGACGGACCGGAACGTATGACCGAACACGCCAAATCTGCGGGTTATAATTTTCCGTATTTGTACGATGAAAGTCAGGAAGTAGCACGTGCTTACGATGCAGCTTGTACGCCTGATTTGTATGTATTTGATGCAGATATGAAATTGGCATATCGTGGCAGAATTGACCAATCGCGTCCGGGTAATGACCATCCGGTTACAGGTGAGGACATCCGCAAAGCGATAGATTTAATCGTGGAAGGAAAGAGTGTGCCTGAACCGCATTATCCATCAGCAGGCTGTAATATTAAGTGGAAGTGAGGGGGGTGGAGTTGATTAGTTTATGGAGTTTATAGAGTTGATTAGTTGATGAAGTTGATTAGTTCATAAAACAACTTTATAAACCCTAAACTAATCAACTTTGTAAACTCTATCAACTCCATAAACTTTATAAACTATCTTTTCGCTCGTCCGCCACCTCTGACGAAGCGTGCAATGAAAAGAATAATAATAGCTCCGACGGTAGCCGAAATCAGTTGCCCTATAAAGGCGTTGCCAAGTGTCAACCCGTAACTATCGTTCAATACTTTGACGACATTGCTTCCGGGTTCGAAACCTAAGAAATTAAACAAAACACCTCCGACAACTCCACCACCGATACCTAACAGGGCATTGACAGCAAATCCAAAAGTATCTCCTTTCATAATACGGGCTGCGAGTGTACCCGCCAAAGCCCCAACGAGTATCATCATCAGGAGCGGTATTGCATTAGTTGCTAAATCCATAAAACTTAATATTGGTTAATTAGATGTAAATTAGATTTTTGATAAAAAGGGATATTCATTTTTCCGGTTGGGCAAAATTACACGATATTTAGGATAAAATTAGATAATTGATTATCAATTCTTTAATCTCTGCACCAATTCATCACTTATCATCCGTTTTTTATCAAATATCATTCCTTTTAGACTTTCTGAAAATTGGGATTGGATAAATACCTAATACAAGATTCAAATCCATCATGTCATAAAGGTAGGGCGGTAGCCTAAACTATTTTTGTCCAATTTTATGTATATTTGAGGAAAATTCTGCTTCAAAAAATGGCACTACGGTAAAAAGTGTGGGTCGGTGAAATTCTCTTTCATATTTAACTTCGGAATTGACCTAAAAGCTATAAGGTTTCCGAAAACCTTATAGCTTTGATAGCCGGACTTTACGCTTACCCATACTTTTCACCGTAGAGCCTTAAAATCAGATTCCAAAAGTGTCAAAACTTTTATGATTTAGATGAACTTGTTCTTTTTTCATATAAAATAAATAGAAATTATTGACGATAATATATTAGAAGCCGCAGATATTTTGGCTCAAATCAAATCTGTAGATGAAATGATTGCCTTACACAAACGTAAAGGAGATAGTGAAGATATGATGCTCATTCAATATCAATATCGTCGGGAAATTTTTTTGAAAGCGTTAAGCCAATTATTGAATGAACTGAATATCACACCTGCTGATTTGGCAGCTTAAATCATTCTGTGAACTTAGGCTCAAATCAACAACAAAATCCCCACACAAATGTTACTATTAAAATTTGAAAACGTGTTTGAATAAGTAACATGAAAAACAACTTTCGCATCCTGTCCATTGCCGGATTTACGGTCTTGGCTCTGTTGAGTACCTATTTTATTTTCCAACTCAAATTCACCTTTGATTTCGAGCAGTTCTTCCCAACGGGCGACCCTGATTTGGAGTTCTTTATGGATTTCAGGGAGAAGTTTGAACCCGATGATAATTTTATGCTCGTAGCTGTACGGCGTGAGCAGGGCATTTTTCAGCAAGACTTCCTCAACGATTTCCACGCCTTCACCATTGACTGCCGCAACCTTGAACCCGTCGTCCGTGCCACTTCGATTACCAATACCAAATTTCCTATCAAGTTGCCCATTGGCGGCTATACCGCAATTCCTGCCATAGACCGAAAAAAACCGGACACTTACGCCCGTGACAGCCTGCGCCTTGTACAAGACGAGCGACTCAACGGCAGACTGATTTCTAAAGACGGCAAAACGGCAGTGGTCTTTATGAAAACCATTGACAAAATAGAGCAGGAAGCCGCCGAAGAATTGATGACAGATTTGGACAAGTTGGTGATGAAATACAGTTTTGAGGAGTATCATTATCTGGGCAGAGCCAACTTCCAAAAGGAGATTGTACGGATGCAAAAACGCGAAATTATCGTCTCTGCCAGCGTCTCTATTATGTTGGTATTGCTGATTATGTTTTTGATATTCCGGCGATTTTGGAGTATATTTATCTCACTGATTTCCATTGGTTTAGGGATGTTATTGTTTATGGGATTACTCGGTGCCTGGGGGCGCGACCTCAATGCAATGTCGGCTTTGTATCCGGTTTTGATGATTATTGTGGGTACGTCGGATGTCATACATATTATGTCAAAATATATGGATGAACTGGCATTGGGCAAGTCACGCGACGTGGCAATACGCATTACGATTAAAGAAATAGGTCTGGCAACTTTTTTTACGTCTATCACTACCGCTATCGGCTTCGCCACGCTGATGACGAGTCGTGTGCCGCCCATTAAAGGCTTTGGATTAAATGCTGCCATAGGTGTGATGGTTGCCTATATTACAGTGCTGTTTTTTACGACTGTACTACTGACTTATTTTGACCGCGACCAACTGATTTCTACGAAAAATACCCGCTTCAAATGGACCAAATGGATGAACGATTTTTATTTATTTACTAAAAAACATCCACGCGGAATTGCTTGGGGCGGTACGGCGTTTATAGGCTTGTGCTTGTTGGGCATGTCATTTATTACGACCAATTACAGGCTGACTTCCAATATGCCGATGGGCGAAAAAATCACCGAAGATTTTACTTTTTTTGAACAAGAATTTAGCGGTTTTCGTCCTTTTGAAATTGCGATAAGTTTGAAGAGAGATAGCCTTGAAGTGAATGATTATGTGGTGGTCAAAGAGATTGATAAACTCGAAAATCACCTTCGCTCCTACCCTGCCATTCAATCGCCGACTTCGATTACCACGCTCTAC
This sequence comes from uncultured Saprospiraceae bacterium, assembly GCA_938028705.1. GTDB lineage: Bacteria > Bacteroidota > Bacteroidia > Chitinophagales > Saprospiraceae > JAHDEO01. The sequence goes on from CALIZI010000235.1 coordinate 6,750, forward strand.
AAAAGTCTCAACCAAGCCGCCAAAGGCAACCGCCGCGAACACTATAAAATGCCCGAAACCGAAGCCCGCTTCAACAGCTACCGAAAGACCGCCGAGCGATTCCCAAATTCTATAAATATACTGGTCAGTAAAGATAAAAAACATACCCGTATTGCAGGTAGTGTATTGGATATTGGCGCAGATAATATCGGTATGATTAGTGACAGCATTGACATGTTTATTAATTCCGAAATAGATACATCACTCATTGCTTGTGTGCAGACAGGAACAGGCGTTATTATTGATAAAAATTCTAAATATGTTCGCAACAGTATTATACGTGGTCTCGGCTCGGCTGTGCTGATTGTGAGTTTGCTGATGGCATTGCTTTTTCAAAATATCAGAATGATTATTATCTCCCTGATTCCCAATATTTTACCACTCCTTTTAGCGGGAGCGATATTGGGTTATTTGGGTATAGAATTGGAAGCGGGTATTTCGATTGTTTTTGCAGTTATCTTCGGTATTGCGGTGGATGATACCATTCATTTTCTGGGCAAATATCGGCTTGCTCGTGCCAAAGGTATGGACATGGAAGCTGCCCTTCATATCACCTTTACCGAGACGGGAAAAGCGATTTGTCTGACCACTATTATTTTGTTTTTTGGCTTTATGGTGATGCTGTTTTCGATACATCCGCCGAGTATTACGGTGGGCTTACTGATTGCCGCTACTTTGGTCTCTGCGCTCTTTGGTGACCTGTTGTTGATTCCTGTTTTGATTCGGTATTTGAATAATGAGGAGGATGGAAATTGATTTTTGGGCTATCAGTTCATGGTTTATGGTTCATAGTTCATGGTTATCATAATAACCTGAATTTCAATAGCTTTATGTATCTTGATTATCGGAGGAATCAACATCAAGTTCCATGTCATTTTTAATTCTTTCGACTTCTTCGATAGAAACTCCTTGTATGTATGCTATTTGCTCGGTTGTAAGTACATTTAATGTTAGAGTTTTTTTGACAGCCTCTATTTTAGCTGCTTCAACTCCTTGCAAATAACGAATATCCGTTTCTAAATCGTAAGTAATTGGCATTTTTATGTATCTTGATTATCGGAGGAATCAACATCAAGTTCCATGTCATTTTTAATTCTTTGGACTTCTTCGACAGAAACTCCTTGTATGTATGCTATCTGTTCAACTGTATTAACATTTAATTCTAAGGCTTTTTTGACAGACTCTATTTGGTTTTTTTCAACTCCTTGTAGGAATCTAATATCCGTTTCTAAATCGTAAGTAATTGGCATTTTTATCTATCTTGATTATCGGAGGAATCAACATCAAGTTCCATATCGTTTTTTATTCTCTCCACTTCTTCGATGGAAATTTTGAAATATCTAGAAATAACATCATTGGGAAATTCCCCTCCTTTAATGAAATCCTTGATTAAAGTCATTTTAGCTGCTTCCGCTCCTTGCAAATAGCGAATATCCGTTTCTAAATCGTAAGTAATTGGCATTTTATGCGCTTTGATTATCGGAAGAATTAGTGTCAAGTTCCATATCTTTTTTAACTCTTTCAACTTCTGTTTCACCAACATTAGCGATAACGGCTATTTCTTTAATATCAGTATAGCCTAGATTGAGTAATCTTTTGACAGTATCAAATTTATTTTCTTCAACCCCTTGCAAATAACGAATATCTGTTTTTAAATCGTAAATAATAGGCATTTTTATACATCTTGATTATCGGAGGAATCAGTACCAAGTTCCATATCGTTTTTTATTCTCTCCACTTCTTCAATCGGAACTCCTTGTGTGAATGCTATTTGCTCGGTTGTAAGTACATTTAATGTTAGGTTTTTTTTGACAGCCTCTATTTTAGCTGCTTCAACTCCTTGTAAATAACGAATATCCGTTTTTAAATCGTAAGTAATAGGCATCTTCTTAGCTTTTTTAATGAATGTATCTTGCAAATTACGAAGTTTTGATAAAACTTCCAATTGTGTAACGTATTTACTTAGGTCAAGTTCATCATTATTGAGTTTTTGGAGGCGGTCAAGAATCATGTCAATGATATATTCGGGCGATTTCTTTTTGAAATCACATAGAATGGCAACCACTACATCTTCCGGTTTATCGGAATGGATAAACAACTCATAATCAATGTCCATGATATTGATGAGTTGGAATCTGAATTGCAGATTGGTGTGTTGAATATCCGTAGGCATGGTCGGTTTATTCTTTTTGCCCATATAAAAGACATACTGCAACACTTCAAGCCCATAATCCGCAAACAACAGCGCATAATAAAACAACAAACGCTTGAGCATTTTATGCGAATCTGTCGATTGAAATTCCATGTGCAGAATGTAGTCCTTTTTCTTTCCGCCCGGCTTTACTCTCTTCAGCAAATCGGGCTTACGCTCAATCGTATATTGCGAATCATCCGGTATTTCTTCCAATGTGGCGGGGTCAATACCAAACAATTTTCGTGCAAGTCGAATGATAACTTGTTCAATGTTTTCGCGGACTATTTTGTCGTAATCTTGTGCCATGATATTGATAATTGATTTGAGTGTGTAAAATATTAGGGGCAATCTAATATGAATGCAAATCGCTTAATCTTGTATATTTCACGCAGAGTACGCGGAGTACGCAGAGAAAAGCTATAAATCTCTGCGACCTCTGCGTACTCTGCGTGAGATTTAA
>CALIZI010000236.1 GCA_938028705.1 uncultured Saprospiraceae bacterium
CACTACGGTAAAAAGTGTGGGGCGGTGAAATTCTCTTTCATATTTAACTTCGGAATTGACCTAAAAGCTATAAGGTTTCCGAAAACCTTATAGCTTTGATAGCCGGACTTTACGCTTACCCATACTTTTCACCGTAGAGCCAAAAAATTAGTCTTTCTATGCTTCCTTTTTCAAATCATCAATGATACCCAACAAAGCAACATTAATTCGATTTACAGCAATATCTACCTCATTCATACTTCTAATGCCCATTCGTTTTTCTTCCTCTATACCACTTAATCTGCCGGACTGCATGAGAAGTTCACTGTGTTTGTCGTTTATGTTGTTTTCTCTTGTATAATCCAATAGTAAATCAATCGCTTTCTGAGTTTTTCTTTTGGCAATTGCTTTTTCTACTTTTTCAAAAACAGATAGTTCTTCGCCGGATGTTGAATGTGTAACATCATCTCCCGCAAATAACTTCTTTTCCTTTCTATCATTCTTTTTTTGAGCAGATTGGATGACTTTTTTTATCCCGTTTGATACATCAAGCCACGCATTATCTTTGTCATCCCACTGAGAAACAGGTTTTGCTTTTGAAGGTAATCCTTGAAATTTACCTATTTCAAAACTTGAAATATCTATTGGTCTGATGATGATTGGAATGATGATTACCTCTCCTTTATCATACCTTTCAAGTGCTTTTTTGATTTCCACATCGTTGACATAATCTGACACCAAAAATTCAGTGCTGACAAGAAATAAAATAACCTCTGCTTCATTAAGATGTTCTTTAATCTCAGCATCCCACTCCTGTCCGGGCAATATCTCTTGGTCCGACCATGCTTCTACCAAACCTTGCATTTTCAGCAATTTGAGTTGAGTGGCAAGTTCATTTTTATACGATTCATCTGCTTGTGTATAAGAAATAAATATTTTGACAGGTCGGTTCATAATGCTTGGTGCTATTGGTGACAAAAATTTAATAAAAGCAAATATATACAAAAAAATCCCTAATTTCGTGACTATAATAAAGTAATTCACCATACATCTCAATACAGTGAGTAAGCGCAAAAAAGTCATCAAAGAAAACCCTGTAAAGGAAGTCAAAAAACCGACAACACGCACAACAAAGTCCGGTTTTTGGTACAATCCACGTTTGCATATCCTTATCATCGGGGCATTGGCGGCGGTCTTGTATGCCAATACATTAGGCTGCGATTATACCTGGGATGATGCGATTGTAATTACGGAAAATGACTTTACAAAAACAGCGGATTTTGGCAATATTTTTACCAAAGATACCTTTCATGGTTTTTTCAAACAAAAGAAAGACTTGGTGGCGGGCGGGCGGTATCGTCCGTTGACATTGGCGATGTTTGCAGTGGAATATCAAATCTCGGATAAACCCTTTATTGGGCATTTGCTGAATGTGTTTTGGTATGCTCTGACGGGGATTCTCCTATACCTTTTATTACTCAAAATGCTGAATCCAGAAAGAGACCCCGATAAGCTACAAGCATGGTTTATTGTACTGGCAGCGAGTTTATTATTTATTACACATCCTATTCATACCGAAGCAGTGTCCAACATCAAAGGGCGCGATGAAATCATCACCTTGTTGGGTGCTTTATCGGCATTATACTTTTCGTTTCGGGCATACTACGACAAGAAAAATATTTGGTTGATGCTTTCCGGTCTGGTTTTCTTTTTGGGTTTGTTGGCAAAAGAAAATGCGATTACTTTTCTGGCAGTCGCGCCTTTATCCTTTTATTTTTTTACTAAAATGACTGTTGGCGATATTGTAAAACATACCGCACCGCTTGTGGTGGCAGCAGTTGTTTTTTTAGTGATTCGATTTAGCATATTAGGTTTTGATTTTGGCAATGAATCTACCGACCTGATGAACAATCCTTTCAGAAAAATCGAAAATGGTGTATGGATAGACTTCAGCTTTGCCGAGCGTGCCGCAACCATCCTCTTTACACTCGGTAAATATATTGAATTGCTCATTGCACCTCTTACGCTGACACACGATTACTACCCGCGACAAATCGACATTATGAACTTTGGTAATTGGAAGGTCTTGCTTTCGCTGCTTGCGTATATAGGCATGGGCGTGTATGCACTTGTACGACTACCCAAGCGTGATATTGTCAGTTTTGGCATCCTGTTTTTTATCATTACTTTATCTATTGTTTCCAATATCGTTTTTCCTATCGGAACAAATATGTCTGAACGATTTATGTTTATGCCTTCGGTGGGTTTTGCGATTGTGGTAGCGGCTTTATTGTGGCAGTTGGCTAAATTTATGAATAAAAAAACGATTAGATCATTCGCTGATTTAAAACCAATTATAGGAATTTTAAGTATTATTTTAATTTTATTTAGTATAAAAACAATTCATAGAAATCTGGCGTGGAAAGATAATTTTACTTTGTTTTCTACTGATATTCACACCTCCAATAATAGCGCGAAATTGCTGAATGCTATGGGTGGCGAACTTTCCAAACGTGCTATATTACCGGAATATTCCAACCGGAAAAATGCAATGCTCAATGAAGCGATTGGTTATTTAAAAAAGGCAGTGGAAATACATCCGACTTATGCCAATGCTTATCTTTTGCTCGGCAATACACATAATTACACCCAACAATATGACGCTGCCATTCAATATTATAAAAAAGCAGAACAATATAAATCGGGTTATAAAGAAGCCATGAACAATCAGGCAATCACCTACCGCGAAGCGGCAATGTCTTTTTTGGAAAAAAAGCAAAATTTGGATAAAATCCCAACGTATTTGCAACAGTCCTTGAAGGGTTTTGAGAATGTAAAACGCTATCATCCCAACCAGCCTGTGGATTTGAATACGGGTGCTGTGCATCGCATCTATGGCAGGTACTACGGAGAGATACAGCAAAACCCGAATGAAGCCCTCAAGCACCTCAACCAAGCCCTAAAATATAATAAAGATGATGAGGAAGCTTTGCGGTTAATGTCACTGTGTTATGGACTATTGAAGCAACCGGATAAGATGATTGAAACCCTCGAAACACTTATCACCAAACAACCGGATAACGGGGTTTTGTATTTGAATTTGAGTAGTGCATATTACGAAAAAGGTGACACACAAAAAGCTGAAGAACTCCGACAAAAAGCTTATCAATTGAATCCGAATTTGAGGCAATAACATAGTACAGGCTGCTTTAGCTGCCTTAAACGGTAAAAGGTCTTTCGACCTTTTGGGCAGCTAAAGCAGCCCGTACTATGGATTAGAAGAGTGTTAATTCGGGTAATA
>CALIZI010000237.1 GCA_938028705.1 uncultured Saprospiraceae bacterium
GAAAGAAAATACCCCAGAAATAAAAGAATTCAACACTTAAATGGAAAATATGTAACGATGACTAATTATCGAAGAGCAATATGATTATATATAAGAAATCATTTTAATCAAATGATGAAATTGCTTAAGGAAATGACATTATAACTTGACAATATTATATTTTAAAAATAAAAGTATGTTTGTGTTTAACATGGGATATTTTTTCCGAATTTGGGCTAAAACTCGTCAGACATTTTCAAAATTCACCGATGATGTCATATTTTCTGGCAAAGTTTAAATGTCAGATGAGTTTTAGCCCAAATTCAAGAGCAAAATATCAATCATATTAAACAAAAACCGAACATGACATTGTCAAGTTATGATTTTTTTGATAAAACGAAAAAAATACCTTTTTCGTTGCTCTTTTAAAATCTTATCTTTGACGGAATTAATTTTTAATTATGAATAAAAATATACTTATTTCGTGTTTTTTTAAAGTCCTGTACCTTATTATTTTGTTGGGAATGAGTACGTGCAACTGTACCGCACAATTAATAGATTATTATCGTTGGTCGCAGGAAGAAAAAGAAAGTAAATCATTAGAACTTATCAATGAAGCAACTTATGTAGTTGAAGCTGAAGTAGAAGATTTTAAATATTTTTACAGCGACGATGAAAAGACACGTTATACTGACTTAACACTGAAGGTCAATCATTGGTACAAAGGTGAAGGAACAGACACTATTCATATTAGAAGAAAAATAAGCGTTGCCGGTAAGCATTCGTATGGAGAGACATCCGTTTCATACCCTCATCTCTCTATGAAGCAAACGTATATTTTGCTATTGAAGCGTGATACTTCCAATGGGAATTATACCTTTTTGAGACATGCTCAACATATAGTTGCCATATCTACGTATGATGACTACTATATGGTCGGATTTCATGGGCTATTCTTCGATAATGCAAAAGAATTTAATCAATTTATCTCACATGCTCACGATATGAAAATCCCTGTGTTACCTATTGACAATCAACTGATTGGATATGACCATTTATCACAAGAAGAAAAGGAAATAAAATCTATCGAACTGATTAATAATGCAGAGTATTTGGTGGAAGGGAAACCCATAGAATATAAACGCTTTTATCGTTCGGGCGGAAGAACAGTTTACGCTGATTATACGATTGAAGTAAAGCATTGGTATAAAGGACATGGAGATAAGAAAATTGATGTGATTGCTGAGAAAAATAATATAAAAGATAAAAAAAGTAATGCTGAATTAGAAATAATATTAACCGATAGTCAACATGTAAAACCACCTATTGTAAAAGATACACATTACTTTATGTTGCTGAAAAAAAGTAAAATTGGTGAGAAATATGAATTTATAAACGAATATGATGTAGGATTTTACGGTTGGTATCCAACAAGCCTGATACAAGATTTTGACATTAGAGCTTTTTGTGACCTAAAATTTGAATCTATGGATGATTTTGAGACTTTTATCTCGAAGGCAGAAGGAATAAAACTGTCACGTTAAAAAAATCTTTCTCAGCTTGATTTATTAATTAAAAATAAAAAAAATATGAAATTCAGTTTCGACATCTTACGTGCCACCCGCAATAATATCCTCAAAGACATCGAAGGTCTATCTTTAGAACAATGGAATGTTATCCCGACGGGTTTTCACAATAATATCGTCTGGAATATAGCGCATTTGGTAGCTACGCAGCAGTTGTTGGTTTATGGACTATCGGGTACGTCCTTTGTGGTGGGGCAAGACCTCATTGATGCCTACCGGAAAGGTACAAAACCCGAACAACCCGCCACGCAAGACCAAGTGGAGGTCTATAAAAAACTATTCCTGACCACCATTGACCATACAGAACAGGATTACGACAACGGCATTTTCGGAACACAATTTAAGACCTACACCACGAGCTATAATATCACCCTGACCACCCTCGAAAATGCCATCGAATTTAATAATGTGCATGAAGGCGTGCATTACGGCATCATTCGCGCATTGCGAAGGGCGGTATAGCTCCTCACAACTTCTCTCACCAATTTCAAGGATTTCTTGGTTTTTTTCACTTAACTTTGGGCGCATTTTTGAGTAAAGACTAGCGAGTGACAACTAAAGAGTAGCGAGTGTCGAGTAGCGAGTAAAGAGTCTCAAATTACGAGTTACGAATCACGAGTTACGAGTCTTAATTTACGAATCCCCATCACTAATCACGAGTTACTAATTTAATGAAAATCATCATTCCAATGGCAGGGCGTGGTTCGCGTTTGCGCCCACACACCCTGACCGTTCCAAAACCACTTGTTCCCGTTGCGGGCAAACCCATTGTACAGCGTATTGTGGAAGACCTCGCGGCTGCCTTCGGCGAAAAAGTCGAAGAAGTTGCTTTTATCATTGCGCCTGATTTTGGCGAAGCAGTAGAGACCCAACTCAAAACCACTGCTGCAGGCATTGGTGCCAAAGGCAGCGTGTATTATCAAACCCAACCACTTGGTACGGCACATGCCATTTTGTCTGCAAAAGACAGTCTATCAGGCAATTGCATCGTTGCATTTGCGGATACGCTGTTCGATATGCGCTTCAAATTGGATACTGAAAAAGACGGCGTGATATGGGTGCAGCGTGTCAAAGACCCTTCTGCTTTTGGCGTGGTCGAACTGAATGGTGAGGGTTATATCGCCAATTTTGTAGAAAAACCCAAAGACTTTGTTTCCGATATGGCGATTATCGGAATTTACTATTTCCGCGACGGTGAGTACCTCAAAAACGAACTCCAATACCTACTCGACAACGACATTAAAGACCGCGGCGAATACCAACTTACCGATGCCCTCGAAAACATGCGTGCCAAAGGCACAAAATTTTATCCGGGCGAAATAGAAGAGTGGCTCGACTGCGGCAATAAAGACGCAGTGGTACACAGCAATCAGCGCATTTTGGAGTTGAATAAAGGCACGAATCTTGTTGATAGCACAGCAACTGTTACCAATTCGTCTATCGTGCAGCCTTGCTATATCGGTGCCAATGCGGTCATAGAAAATTCGGTCATCGGACCACACGTTTCTATCGGTCACGATACGGTCGTCAGGCATTCCGTACTACGCAATACGGTCATTCAAAACCACAGCACAGTCGAAAATGCCGTATTAGATAATTCAATGCTTGGTAATCACGTTGACTATTCGCCCAAAAAATCCGAAATTAGCATCGGAGATTATACGGGTATTAGTTGATTGGTTTATTCGTTAATCAGTTGAACTTTTAGACTTTGGACAGAGGAAATTGGGGAATTGGGAAATTCGGTAAAACCCTCGTTTTTAAATTCTCACAAAAGATAATTAATTACATATTTTATTTTGTTAATAAAATTCATTCAATTGATTATCAATGAGTTACAATTTTAAACCTAATTTCCCAGTTACCTAATTCCCATTTTGTCCAAAGTCCAATTGAACTTGACAGTGTTAAATTTAAAAAAAATAAGAATGCGTCTTTGTTTGAAATAATAAATCTGCGCTGAATTTGACCTAAAACTTGTCAGACATTTTCAAAATGTCAGACAAGTTTTAGGTCAAATTCAGAACGAAGTACCTTATTTATATTCAATAAAAATTCAATTTAACATTGTCAAGTAAATAGGTAATTAGTAGATTTTTAGTAATTGAAAAATTTATAAATAAATTTATTTTTAATATAAAAATATTTTTAATTGAAATTTAGTGATTTATAAAATTTATTTTTTACAAAAAACTAAGTATAAAATTTTTTATTATTAAAAAAATATTAATTATTTTTTCAACCGATAAACCAATTCCCCAATTTTCCGTTCAACTAATGACCTGTTCAACTGATTCACCAATCCCCAACCATTTTAAAAAAAATGATGTATAAAAATTACTTCCTTGTTTTATTGTTAATGATGTGCTTTTGCAGTGTGGATGTAGAGGCACAGCGTAAGCGTCCGAGTGCTAAAGAATTGGATGCACAGGCAATCTTTATTGATGCCAATAAATCTAAAATGGTGGGCAATTTTGATTTGGCGATGGACCGCTTTGAGCAGGTGTTGAACAAAGACAAAAAAAACCATGCGGCGATGTATGAATTGGCAAAGCTCTACGCGCTCAAAAAGAACGACGAAAAAGCCATGCGATATATCAAATCTGCGCTCAACCTTGCGCCCGGCAATACTTGGTACAATTCTATGCTTGCCGATATTTTGGTACATCAAAGCGATTATGAAGGCGCATCAAAAGTCTATAACCAACTCATCAAAAATGACCCCGAAAATGATGACCTGTATTTTGAACAGGCTTACCTTTTTGCGAAGGGCGACAGACCGGAGGAAGCTATCAGAATTTATAATATGTTGGAAGGTAGGATTGGAGTTAATCCCGAAATTTCCAAGCAAAAATATGACCTCTATATGCGTGCCGACCAACCCAAAAAGGGATTGGAAGAACTCCAAAAATTGACCAATACGCATTCCAAAAATCCGGCATATTTGCTTTTGCTTGCACAGCATCATGAGCGTATGGGGGCAAAGGAAAAAGCCTCGAAAGTATATAAAAAAATACTCACCATAGATACTGAAAATCCTAATGCGACTCTTGCCCTTGCCGAACTCTATCAAGACCAAGGCGAGACGGTAAAATACCTGCGCTCCATGAGTGGTGTGTTTAGCAACCCGAAAGTGGATATTGACTTGAAAATCAAGGAGATAGTACCTTATATCAAAGAGGTTTCGGAGAGCAAAGACCAAGCCTTGCGAATGGAAGCCATCAAACTGACCGAACTCCTCACACAGACGCATCCCGACGAAGCCAAAGCCTTTTCGGTACATGGTGATATGCTCAATTATTGCGACAAACCCATTGAAGCCCTCAAGCAATACGAGCAAGCCGTAGCCCTTGAAAGTAATGCTTTTGTGGTGTGGGAGCAGATATTTTTTATCAATTCTGCCCTCAATCAGCCCGAAGCCCTGTTAAAAAATACAGAGGATGCCCTCGAACTTTTCCCCAATCAACCTGCAGTACATTTCTTCAATGGCTTGTCACTTGGTCAACTCAAACGCCACCGCGAAGCCCTTGTTTCGCTTGAAGAAGCCCTCCTGATGGTGGGTAGAAATAAATCCTTAAAAGAGCAGATTTTGATACAGATGGGAGTCAATTTCGGACATCTTGGCAAACACGAAAAATCTGACGGGGCATTTGAAGAAGCCCTTAGCCTTAATGATAAAAGCCCGCTTGCACTCAACAATTACGCCTACCACCTTGCCTTGCGCGGCGAAGACATCAAACGCGCTGAAGAAATGGTACAACAAGCTCTCAAAGAATTGCCCGACGACCCTTCGATTCAAGATACTTACGGTTGGATTTTGTATAAAAAGAAAAAGTATAAAGACGCTGAAAAATGGATTAAAAAAGCCATTGATAATGGCGCAGCGAACAACCCGCTAGTACTCGAAAATTATGGTAATGTAATGTACCAACTCAATGACATCGAACAGGCACTTCAATATTGGGAATTGGCAAGAAAGAAAGGCGCCAACTCAGAATTGTTGGACAAAAAAATCAGTGACAGGAAGTTGTATGAGTAACTAGAGTGTTGTTGTGTTGACGTATCGAACTAATTTACGAGTTATTAATCACTAATGATTATCAAAATGATTTACTGTAAAAAAACACTGATATTTAGCTTTGCTTCTATCTTGATAATGGCATTGCTGTTTTCTGCTTGTAAAGCTAAAAAAGAAGTTTCGACTACGACTACTACTAATACGGTTGAGCGTAACTCCACTGCCTTTCTTGTAGAGCAAATTAACAAGCACAAAATTGATGCAGAATGGTTGAGTGCCAAAGCGAGAATTGTTCCTGATGGTTTTGGTATTGGTGTGTCTTTGAGTGCGAATATACGTGTACACAAAGACGAAGCCATCTGGATGAATGTCAGTAAAATAGGATTGGAAGCAGGTCGCGCATTGATTCGTCCCGATTCGGTGTTTATCATTGACCGCTTGAATGGAATGTATTACGAGCGTCCGATTTCTTACGTCGAATCTGAATTTAATCTGCCTGCCGATTTTACGCTTTTACAAGAAATGATATTGGGTAATGCCGTCCTTTTGGATGAAAAAAATATCAAGTCCAAAAAACTCACAGACCGCCACATTCTCTCCGGCACCAATGCCGATTATCAGACCGAATATAGGTTGGGCAATGTCTCTTATCAGCTCGAAGAAATGTCGGTCAATGACGAAACCAACCAACGTAATTTCTTCATTGATTTTGACGAATACAAAACTATTGACGATAATATCAACTTCTCGCATCGCCGCCATATCGAACTCAATAGCGAAGAAACAGGTGCGGGTACGATACTTATCAATTTCTCAAAAGTAGAAATCAACGTACCTAAGTCTATGCCTTTTAGTGTTTCTCCCCGTTATGAAAGAGGGTAAAAGGGCAGCACACTTTTCCTATTCCATTTTCTCAATAATTGCCTGAACTTCCTCGTAGAGCGTACCGTCATCTTCTTGCCTGATACTTTTGAGGACTTGGAGGGCATCGGCTTTTTTACCTTGTCGGTAGAGGGCATCGGCTTTCAAAAATAAGGCGGCAGAGCGTTGTGCGGGATATTTTTCAATGACTTGGTCAAATGATATTATGGCAGTTGGAAAATCTTTTTCCTCGAAATCATTTATGCCTTTCAGTAAAGTTGTTTTTTCCGGTTCATTAGGATTATTACCTCCCATAGTGGTGCTTTGATAGTGTTCAGTAAGTGCAATGGATTTGCTTTTCAAGGGATTGGAAAAGGATGTTGTAATGAAATAAATTGCAGGAATCAACAGAAGCATCGCTGCAAGAGGTAACAACTTGCGCCACATCGGTATAACGGGCGGAAGTGGCTTTACCCTAGGAGGTTTTTGCTCTGCCTTGACTCCTTCTACAAGAGCTTCCACTCGTGCTTTTCCCTCCTGAGAACGAGCCGATTGACCATGTTGAATGCCTACTATGGCAAGTTGGTGCAGTTCTATCTCTTGGGCAAGTTCGGGGTCGGTTTTGGCTTGAGCTTCAAAGGCAACCTCTTCTTGCGAAGTCATTTCGCCGTCCAAATATTTATCTATTATTTCTGTGTATTTCATGATTAATCCTCTTGTAAAAGTCCTCTAAGATAATCTTTTAAGTTTGGGTTGTCTTTAATGAGTTGTTTGAGTTTGCTCATACATCCGGCACTGTTGTTTTTGGTCGTACCGTGTGTCCACCCGACTTCTTTTGCGATTTCTTCAAGTTGCATACCTTCATAATAACGCATGATGAGTACCTTTTCACAAGTTTCACCGAGTTTTTCACGAATAAATTGACTGAGTTTCTCCCATTTTTTATCGGGAGATGGCTTGTCTGTTGTTGCAATTTCGTTTTCGTGCGCCTTTGTTATTTCAACTAATCGCTTCATTTTTATTTTTCTTATCTCATTTTTAATCTTCCCGTCTATTAATGTATAGAGGTATTTCTCCAATGAATTTTTACCTCTCCATTCAAATTTATCCGCTCTGATTTTTTCTAAAAGTGTTTGGATACTCTCAATGAAGATTTCATGTTTTTTTTCATCATTAAAATAATGCTGCATTTGCCTGCCATGCTTCTGCATCAGGTACGCTTTATCTTGAATGAGCATCCTCATTCCTTCATTTTCCTTGTCATAATTGCCGGAACTTAGCAGTTCGTAGATTTTTTGTTCGTTCATAATGAGTGATGTGATTGTATATATATGTTTGAGCAGCGGTTTTAAGTCATCTAAGATACGCATTTTTATTTGATGTATGATTTTTTTGAAAAAAAATGAACCGAGACATGACTTTTTTGAAAAGGCTAAACATATTTATGTAACCGCGACAAAAACAATGATTAATTAAACAAGGAATGAACGAATACAACATTGACCAATTCGCTTCAAGGTACAAAGAGCGCACATTTTATTTACTCAAAATTCGTACAAAGTAAAGTTGATAAATCAAAGACGTATTCAATCATTATTTTTTAAACAAATTTAAAACACTGATTATGAAATTTTTAAAATTAGGATTTTTTAGCCTCTTAGCGATACTCGCCGTTTCGGTCTTTTTGACTTCTTGTGAGCAGGAGGTAGTAGAAAATATACCAAACTTAGAAGAAGAGATTGGTAACAACCAAATACCGGAAGGGCGTTTTGTAGCCGAATTAAATTTGCAAGATGAAAGTAGTTTAGAAGATATCGCATTGATATCTGTATCAACTAACAATGAGGAAATTTATGCACAATTTATTGCAGCCAATTTCAAAGCTAAATTGACTACTTCAAATGATTTGGAAAAATTAGCAGCGGAAAATGTAGAAGACATTGATGTTAGAAGTGAACAGGATGAGTCTTTACTAAATACTGATGAGCATTTCTTCACAGTAAAAATTCTTGAGGAGTATGTAGGTGAAGATAAACCTGTACAATATACTTTTGGAGATGAGCTATTAGCTGTAGTAAAAAAATACAAAGCTAAAACTTTCTTTCAAGTGTCTTCCGAAGAGGGCGATGCTTTAAATAGCCGATATTCTGTGTTCAGAAATGCTTTTACAGCCTATGGAGATGGAGGGAATATTAGAACCAAGCTTAGAATAGGGATAGACTATTGTGGCAGCTATTCCTCTTACGATGATAGTTTTCATAATACCAACACGGGCTTTTATAATTACTATACTTTTAAAACTTGCAAATGGCCTTGGAATACTAGTGCAAAAAAGAGATATACAACTTTTACGGTAACGCAAGATGTATTGAGAAGATACTCAAGATGGAATACGGACTCATGTAAAAAATGTTAATTATCTTCTAAACGATATTTCGATACGATTTTAGCTTAAAAATACAGGTGGCGACACTATAATCACACTCGCCGCCTGTTTCTTCTTTTTAAATTTAAAACACTGATTATGAAAAACTTAAAATTTGGGCTTTTCAGCCTCTTGGCGATACTTGCCGTTTCAGTCTTTTTGACTTCTTGTGAGCAAAATGAACCTATACCAAATTTAAGTGAGGTAAATATCACTGAAAACAATGACGAAGCTACTTACTACAGATTGCCGGATTCATTTGGTGATATGTCAGTTGAAGAATTAAATGATTTCTTACAAGATAAAACAGCAGAAGAAATATTGGACATGGCTGTTGAAGTATTGGACAATAATTTAGAGTTCAGATGGTGTAATTCTCCTGTTACATATTATACATCTTGCCAGTATTCAGGGACTTGTGGAGGAAGGAGGACTGTAAAGTTTAAAAAAAGATACTGTGACTCTATAGGATGGTTTTATTATACCACTCTGGGCAGTTGCTGCTAAATCTGCTACTAATATAGTAATTTCCGAAAATTCAACAATCAGGCTCTCAACCCCAGCCTGATTGTTATTCCTTCAAAACACTAATTATGATAAAAACATTGACTTGACCATAAAAATTTAATAACAAAGCAGACGGGACCCAACAGCAAGCCCTGTTCCCCAAAAGAAGCATTGGACCCAAGAAGACCTGTAACCTCCCAACCAAAATGGCAAGTAACAAAAGCGTTATTGCCTGATATAAAAGAGACGTGATGTGGTTATCACCGCAGCGTGTTTCTTTTACGATTAAGCACATGCAAGAGAATGTTGCCGGATGTTGATCGCATCTGGCACATTTTCTGATTTAAAAAACACAAATAAAATAAACTTCTATGAAAAAGATGACCACATCGCGATTCATAGCCTGTTGGCTATGTCTATGCCCCTTATTTTGTATGGCGCAAGACAGATATAATGACTCCCTTGCTCTCGTAGCCCTACACAACGCCACCGATGGTACCAGCTGGACCAATACATGGGATTTGACACAAGCTATGGATACTTGGTATGGTGTAAGTTTGAATAATGGCAGAGTGACTTGTATTGATATGGACGGTGTGGCGAATTGTGGAGGCGATTATCATAATTCCGGCAATAATTTATTCGGAAATATTCCACCCGAAATCGGAAACCTGACGGATTTGGAATTCTTGAATTTACATTCCAATCAACTTAGCGGAGGTATTCCGTTGGAACTTGGAAATTTAAACAATCTGACATTTTTAGATTTAGGTTCTAATCAACTTATCGGTAGTATCCCACTCGAAATTTACACCCTGACTGATTTGGAAGTCTTGGTTTTGTATTCTAATGAACTTAGCGGTAGTATTCCTCCGGAACTTGCAACTTTAACTAATCTGACATCTTTAAATTTAGGTTCTAATCAACTTAGTGGTGAGATTCCGCCCGAACTTGGTAGCTTAAGCAATTTAGTAGAGCTGAGTTTAAAATTTAATCAACTTAGCGGTAGCATCCCTCCGGAACTTGGCAACCTAATTAATTTGTATGATTTGAATCTGAGTGCTAACGACCTCAACGGTGAAATACCACCGGAACTTGGCAACCTAATTAATTTGCATGACTTGAATCTGAGTGCTAACGACCTCAACGGTGAAATACCACCGGAATTAAGTAATTTAAATGTGTGGTTTTTCAACTTAAAATCCAACCAACTTAGCGGTAATATTCCTTCAGAACTTGGTAGTTTAAGTAGGGTAATAAAGTTAGAATTGAACGATAATCAACTTAGTGGAAGTATTCCGCCGGAACTTGGTAATATAAGTAGTTTGAGAAATTTAGGTTTATCGAATAATGAACTCAGTGGAAGCATTCCTCCTCAACTTGGCAACTTAGGTAATTTGAATAGTTTAGAATTACATTACAACCAACTTAGCGGTAATATCCCACCGGAACTTGGTAGTCTAAGTAGTTTGCAAACTTTATATTTAAGGAATAATCAACTCAGTGGAAGTATTCCCCCTGAACTTGGCAATATAAGTAATTTAATATATTTATATTTATCGGATAATCTACTTAGTGATACTATTCCGTCAGAAATCGGGAATTTAAGTAATTTGGAACGTTTGATTTTATTCAATAATCAACTTAGCGGTTGTTATGATCCTAATTTATTAAATCTGTGTACTCAATTAGATCCGGTATATAATACTAATGCTTACATCTCCAGTTCCAACAACTTTGATACTTCATGGGAGATATTCTGTAGTATAGGTACATGTGATCCATACGCCCCATGTCGTGAAAGTGACTCTCTTGCACTTGTAGCTCTATATAACTCAACCAACGGACCAAACTGGACAAATACTTGGGATTTGACTCAACCTATGGATACATGGTATGGAATAGGTGTTAATGAAAATGGCTGCGTGACTTGTATTGATATGGACGGTGTGGTGAATTGTGGAGGCAATGTTAGTACGCCCGGCAACAATTTAACCGGAAGTATCCCACCCGAAATTGGAAATCTAGCTAATTTGGAAATCTTGGTTTTGTATTCCAATCAACTTAGCGGAAGTATTCCTCCGGAACTTGAAAATTTAAATAATCTGATATACTTGAATTTAGCTGTTAATCAACTCAGCGGAGAAATTCCACCCCAACTTGGCAATCTAAGCAATTTGGTAGAGCTGAATTTAAAGTCTAATCAACTTAGCGGTAGCATCCCCTGGCAACTTAGTAACTTGAGTAATTTATATGGTTTGAATATAAGTTATAATCAACTTAGCGGAAGTATCCCCCCGCAACTTGGTGACATGGGTAATTTGGGACATTTGTATTTAAATAATAATCAACTCAGCGGAAACATCCCCCCGGAACTTGGCAACTTGAGCATTTTGATATATATGCACTTACATGACAATCAACTTAGCGGTGATATACCGTCTGAATTGGGTAATTTAAATATTTACCATTTGGTATTAAGTTTTAACCAACTCAGCGGTAATATCCCACTCGAATTAGCCAATATAAATAATCTGAAAAAATTAGATTTATCGAATAATCAACTTACTGGTACTGTACCGGACTTTTCCGAACTCCTCAATTTATATGATTTAAGAATCTATAAAAACAAATTTTCATTCGATGATATTTCAGCTAACTACGCAGTCAACAATGATTCAATCAATAGCTTTGAATATTCCCCTCAATATCATGGCGAAGTCCAATCCCACATAGTAGAATTAGACACTACATTAACCCTTGAATTATCTACCCCACTTCCCGGCAATAACAATCAAAATGTCAGTTATCAATGGAAAAGAAATGATGATACACTTGTAGCTGCCGTTGAGTCCATATACCCTATAAATAACCTACAACTCTCTGATGTCGGTAAATACACTCTACACATGACCGATCCTTCGCGTGTACTTGATTTGGAGCTTATCTCTGAACCGATATATGTCATTGTTCCGGGTTATGACCTTTACGGTCAGCCCGCAGAATACGAGCAACTTATCATTGAATTTGATAATTCGCAAATTGAAGAAGAATTTAGGATAGACCTATCTATTCGCATACCCGGTGCATATCCTTCGGATAGTTGCAATTGTAATCGCCTACTGTATCTGTGGCAATTTCCTAGCGATGCCGCTGCCTTACAAACTTTGATAGATATTAATGGTAAAAAGAAAGCGCAGTCTGACGATGCTGAAGTAGATGGCGGTTTCAACAATACATTGGGTATAGGTCCTATATCCGGTACACAAGGCTGGACTTGGACGGATGATTATTATAATCACGATGACTCGGTGACAGTATTTTTATTGGATTCAGGGGCGGATGTCCAAAACTGGAATGCTTCGGATTATCTGCTTGACGCTGCACCATTGGATAGTTGTTATGATACTATACAACATAGGGGGTATGATTATACCCATTCTATGACTACAATAATCGGTGGCTTTGTTGATTCTATCGGACATGGAACATTTGGAATGAGGGCTATCGCTGAAGGCACAGGTGATTACATGAATGTAGTTCCATTAAAAATATTTGACGGAGACGGACGAGGCACATTATTCGATTTTATTTGTGCTTTGTATCATGCCATTGACCATGATGCGGATATTATCAATATTAGTGCGGGCTATGCTGGGGCACCTTCCGATATACTTGAAGAAGCGATTGCAACAGCACATTCAAAGGGGCAGTTTATCGTCACCGCTACGGGCAATGATGGTATTAATATTGATAGTTTTCCACAGTATCCGGCATATTATGCCAAACCATTTTATAAAACTGCTTATGACGGTACAGACTCACTTGTTCATTATAATAATGTCATTTCTGTAGCTGCTACTAATGTGATGGATACGCTTTGGCAACATTCCAATTATGGTAATGAAGCCGCTACCATAGCTGCTTATGGTGAAAATATGGGAGGCTACTCACATACAGGTGAGGAGGTGTCGTATAGTGGTACTTCGGTTTCAGCTTATTATGTGACACGCCAACTTGCCGCAGAAATAGCAAGGGATAAAACACGAAGTTTAGAGGACATCTGGACAGATTTTGACACCTTGTATCTGCGAGACTGTCCGGCAATTAGCGAACTGACCAGCACAGGAAAATGCCTTGATATTCAACTAAAAGAAGTCTATGGTGATTTACGTGTCTTTTTGGAAGGGGCTTTTGATGTATCGGGAGATACAATGCGTACCGATATCAATACATATCTTCATATTTTACCCGGGCAAATTGATTCTAACCTCAATGATACTTTAGCCACACAACCATACGATGTACCACCATTTGATTATTATGGTACGGAAAGTGTACCCTCAACTTTTGACAACTATCCGCCAGAAGTAGTTGATTGGGTACTTATATCAGCACGTACCGAAGTGGCTGCTGATTCAACTGTTAGCCGTACTGCTGCTTGGCTACTCAAAGATGGTCGTATTCAATTACTGAAACCACTTTTTGAAGAACTTACTACCGCTCCCGATTCTGTTTACATTGTTATTGAGCATCGTAGTCATATAGGTGTTATGTCTCCCCAAAAACTACCCGTAGTGAGCAATATCATCACATGGGATTTCACTGTACAAGATTCGTACACTACCCCCACAAGCACAGGACAAACGATGTTAGACAATTTGCGTTGGGGAATGTTAGCGGGCGATACCAATAATGATTTAAACGGATATGATATTAATGGTGCGGATAAAGGATTTTGGGAGAATAATAATGGTAGTTTTGGGATATATCTACCTACTGATTTCAATATGGATGGAGATATAAATGGAGCTGACAAAATTTACTGGCTCAATAATAATGGTAAGTTTTCAGGAGTGCCACGATATTGATAGTATGTTTTTATTTGTATAATTTCATAAATAATAATAACCAACGTATATTCGTAAAAAATACAAATATGCGTTGGTTTTTTATTTGGTTAATAATTTTGCCTTTACACCTCTACAGTCAGTCTGATTTAGAAATCAGTATTGATGGTATAAAAGGTTGTGACTGCGATACTATAACCCAAGATAATTTAAAAATAGCTTTAGAATATATCAATTCAAAACCTGCAGGAAATGCGTTCATAGCTTGTTATTATCATTGTATAGGCATTTTTTTTTACAAAGAAGAAGATTATGTAAAAGCAATTAACTTCCATGAAGAAGCACTCAAGTTAAGGATAGAATCTCACAAAGAGTTTGTTTGGAAATCTTATTTTATGGTAGGGTTAGCGTATAAGCGATTGGAGATGTTTCAAACATCACAACGTTTAATACAGACTGCTTATGACATGTCTGGCAAAAAAAGACCATTAGATTCCATAAATATTTTTCGGATGATGGCAGAAAATTTAATTGAAATAGGTGAATTTCAACAATCTGGGCAATATGCTATACAAGCTACAAAAATTAATGGTGGAGATAGTAGAAAAGGTAGTGCTTACAATACACTTGCATTTGTGTTGGGATGGGAAGGACAAGACAGCCTTAATCTTGAAAAAGCGATTAAAAATACTGATATTGCTATTTATTTTTATGAACAAGCTGATGCTGAATCGGCAAGAATCGCACGAGCTTTGAATAATAAAGCTATTGCACTCGGTAGGTTAGGCAGGTACAATGAAGCTATCAAAATTTACGAATTAGCCTTAGATAAATACGATGAAGATTCAGAAGCCTATGCCGAAGTACTTAATAATATTGGACATGACTTGGGTAAACAAGGAGCTTATGTTGAAGCAATAGAAATTCTTAACCAATCTTTACAACACATAAGAGTATATTATGAAAATACTTCATTTCAATATACCTATGCTGCCGATTACGAAAACCTCGCCGAAAACTACGAAGCACTCAACAATATTGACAAAGCATTAGAACACTACCAACTCGCCCTCATCAACCTCACCGACAACTTCCGAAACCAAGATATCAACACCAACCCAACCGTAAAAGACAATCACTACATCTACAACAAACCCGACCTCATCCGCGTCCTCGACCTCAAAGCCCAAGCAGCCCTAAAAGCTAAAAAAATCGACCTCGCCCACGACACTTATCAGGAATTAGACAACTGGATAACAGAATTTTACAAAGACCTCTCAACAAAGACATCCAAACTCACTTGGATAGCCCGCGCACACACCATATACGGCAACGCCATTGATGTTGCCTTGATGCAAGGAAAGCAAGAAAAAGCCTTTGAATATGCCGAAAAAGCCCACGCTGTACTCCTCTGGCAAAGCCTTTCCCAACAAGCCGCTCGAAATTTGTTATCGGAAGAAGACAAAGAAAAAATGGACAACCTCACCGCCAAAATCCGTCAAGCCGACCAACAATATCGCAATGGTGACATTAAAATACAAGCACTACGCACACTCGAACGCGAGCGAGAAGCCTTAGAAAAAATATTCGATGAGCAACACCCCGATTATGCTCAACGCAAATACCAACCCGAAGCCACCACCGTCAGCGATATTCAGTCCGATATCATAGACGACCACACCGCTTTTATCGAATACTATCAAACAGACGAAACCTTATATATTTTTACGATAACAAAAAATGGTTTAGAAATCACACAGGAAAGTGCCGATGGACTCACAGATAATATTAGCAATTTCGTAAATAACATCAGTGGAAAACCAGATATGAAAGAACAATCTGTCTCCAACGAGTCAGATATTCCTGTTACACTGCGTTCAGGCACTAATATCAGCCTTCAAAAAATGGACATAGAAAGCTACCACGCCCTCGCCCACAAATTATACAAGCAACTCATCCCCTCCGCTATCCATTCAAATGACAATATCAAACGTCTCGTCATTGTACCCGACCGCGAAATCGGGATGCTGCCCTTTGCAGCCCTCACTACCCAAGCCACTTCCGGTCAATTGAATAAAAATACACCATTTCTCGTCAAAAAATACACCACCAACTACCTTTACTCTGCAGGTTCATATTTGCAATTGCAACAGAAAAAAGCCGACCAAAAATATTGCTTTGCAGGTATCGCCCCCTTGGAATATACACACGGAAACTGGCAAAAACTACCCAATTCGGAAGAAGAACTGAACAAGATAAAGACCTTACATTGGCAGTGGAACAGGGATATTTTGATGCGGGAAAAAGCGACCAAAGCCGAATTTGAACGCATCGTCAAGGAAGGCTATCGAACTATACAAATCAGCACACACGCTATTTTTGATGAAAATAAAGGACGCATTATTTTCTACGACAGCGCACTCACCCAAGACGAAATTGACCAACTCGAAATCAACACCCACCGCCTTATCCTCAGTGCCTGCGAGACGGGCGTAGGCATCCAAAATCAAGGCGAAGGCATCCTCAGTCTTGGTTGGAATTTTGCTTACAAAGGCGTACCGAGTATCACCATGAGCCATTGGTCGGTCAGCGATAATTCTACAAAAGACATCATGATTGATTATCATAAAAACCTTAACGACGGCATCCCCGCAGACAAAGCACTGCAAAATGCCCAACAATATTATCTGGAAAATACGATTTCCGACACTCAGACAAACCCGCGTTATTGGGCAGCCTTTTTTCATACCGGAAATGTAAAATGACGAAACTCGCTAAACTCGCCTGACATTTTGAAAATGTCCGTCGAGTAAACTCTGCGGCAACTTATAGGGTATCAATTGCATTTCTAAAATCCAAGGCGAGTCCGCTCATCTCCGACATTCAAGTATAAACAAAACATCAGTTCGTCGTATTTTTTCATACAAATATCTTATTTTTACACATCTGCCTTGAAAAAGTTGTATATTTGAAGTTATGGTAACTATTTATTAGACTTTGGACAAACTGGGAATTAGGAAACTGGGAAATTAGGTTTAGATTCGTAATCTATTGATTATCAATTATTTTTATTTTATTATTTGGTTCCACTGAAATAAGGGCATTTTTAAATAATTTTATAATAAAAAATATTTATAAATAATTAATTTTTAATAATAAATAAATTATAAAATAATTTTAATTAAAAAACGGCTATATTTCAATGCGACCTTATTTAAATAAAATATGTAAATATTTGTTTTTTATGAATAATTAAAAAAGAGGATTTTACCGAATTTCCAAATTCCCCAATTTCCTTTGTCCAAAGTCTAACTATTTAAGAAGTTCCAATCAATTTCATCGTCAATCGAAAATCAAATTGACCGGACTTCTTCCCTCACCTAACGAGTAATTATTAATATTTAAAATTTATTTAATAATATTTTTCTAAAAAAATAATAATATGAAAAAACTGGTTTACTTTTCACTGACTTGTCTATTGATATGGTCAGCCTGTTCACCCGTAAAAGATGTATCCACAGCTACACAAACTGCAGTCGAAGAAGTTGTTACGGCTGTCAATCAAAATCAACCACCGATTATTGACCGCGAGATTCTATTTGGCAATCCCGAAATTGCCGGAGCGCAACTCTCTCCTGACGGGCAGTGGATGTCTTTCATGAAACCCCTTGATGAAGTTCGCAACCTCTGGATTAAAAAAGCGGACGAACCTTTTGAAAATGCTCGTCCGTTGACGGCATCTAAGAAAAGACCCATTCCCGGCTATTTTTGGAGCCATGACAGCAAGTATATGCTCTATATACAAGATAAAGATGGTGACGAAAATTATCAAGTCCATGCACTCAGCCCCAATACCAAAATCCCTGAAGGTGCGAAAGTACCCGAAGCCCGGAATATCACCGATGTAGAAGGAGTACGTGCCTATATTTACAGCGTTCCTGAGAGCAATCCCGATGTGATATATGTTGGTTTTAATGACCGCGACCCCGCATGGCACGATTTATATGAAGTCAATATTGCCAGCGGAAAACGCAAATTGATTCGTCAAAATGACAACCAAATTACCTCATGGATTTTTGACCTCGACGACCAACTCCGCATGGCAGCCCGAACAGACGAGGACGGCGGCACAGAGTTGCTTACGCTGGAAGGCGATGCCTTTAAAAAATGTTATAGTTGTACCGTCTTGGAAGATTGTAATGTTTGGGGATTTCAAAAGGGTAATCAAAAAGCCTATTTGGTGAGTAACAAAGGCGATGTCAATCTCTCTCAACTTATGTTGCTCGACCCTGCCACAGGACAAGCCGAACTCCTCGAATCGGACCCCAATGACAGAGTGGACTTTAGCGGAATGATGACTTCCGACCTCACCGACGAACTCATTTATACGACTTATAATGACGATAAAAGAAAATATTATTTTAAAAATAAAGTATGGGAAGCTGAGTACAAATGGCTCAAAAAACAAGTTCCCAATGCTGAAATCAGCTTGGGTTCTTCCACAAAAGATGAGCGTAAATGGCTCGTTTATGCCAATAGTGATACCGATCCGGGCGCAGCTTATTTGTATGATAGAGACAAAAAAACACTGGATTTTCAATATCGTCCGCGTCCAAAATTACCCGTCAAAGATTTGGCAAATATGAAGCCTGTCAGATTTACTTCCACCGACGGATTGGAGATTCCGGCATACCTGACACTGCCTAAAGGTTTGGAAGCGAAAAACTTACCGGCTGTCTTAGTACCTCATGGCGGTCCTTGGTATCGCGATAGTTGGGGCTACGATCCTTTTGTACAATTTTTGGCAAACAGAGGCTATGCAGTGATGACCGTAAATTTCAGAGGCTCAACGGGTTACGGTAAAGCCTTCCTCAATGCAGGCAACGGAGAATGGGGAGAAAAAATGCAGGACGACCTGACCAATGCTGTAAAATATTTGATTGATGAGGGCATTGCTGACCCCAATCGGGTAGGCATCATGGGCGGTTCTTATGGCGGCTACGCGACCTTAGCGGGGCTTACCTTTACGCCGGATGTATATGCGGCAGGTGTCTCTATTGTAGGACCTTCTAACCTGCTCACGCTACTCGAATCTATCCCGCCATACTGGGAGTCAATCCGAAAAATGTTCCATGAAAGAATGGGCGACCCGACCACCGAAGAAGGCAAACAACAATTGATGAGTCAATCACCGTTTTTTCATGCCGATAAAATTACCAAACCGCTTTTGGTCGTACAAGGTGCTAATGACCCGCGTGTGAAAAAAGCCGAATCCGACCAAATCGTAGTTGCTATGCGCGAACTCGGCTTGCCCGTAGAATACATCTGTGCAGATGACGAAGGACACGGATTTGCCCGACCTGAAAACAACATGGCAATGTTGGCGGCTGCCGAAAAATTCTTTGCAAAACATTTGGGCGGAAGATACCAAGAAGATATACCTGAGGACATCGCCAAGCGACTTGGAGAAATTACGGTGGACATCAACACCGTCACAATGCCCGAAAAGATAGACGAGTCAAAACTTGCAGGTGCGCTTCCCGTACCCACAAGCGATTTGGCTCCCGGAAAATCTACTTACAAAATGACCATTGAAATGGCAGGGCAAAGCATTCCTATGGATTTCGGACAAACCATAGAGGAGCAAGACGGCAACTGGGTCATCACCCAAATCACTACAACTCCAATGGGTGAGGTAAAAGATGTCAGCACCATCAAAAAAGGTACGCTTGAGCCTGTATCAAGAGCCGTAGATCAAGGTCCGATGAAAATTAATCTTTCGCACAACGACGGTAAAATCACCGGAGCTATGAATATGAATGGTAAGGAACAAGCTATGGATGTCAATATTGATGCACCCGTATTTGCCGATGGTGCAGCACTTTATGAGACATTGGCTACACTGCCGCTTGCGGAGGGTTATACTACTGTTTATCGTACTTTTGATGTACAAAAACAAAAGGTCACAGCTTACGAACTCAATGTCATTGCCAAAGAAACTGTTGAAGTTCCGGCAGGTAAATTTGAGACCTACAAAACTGAAATCAAAGCATTGGGAGATGTTCCCGGCGATACCGTTTTGTGGCTTTCAACTACCGACGGTCAACGTGGTTTAATCAAATCCACTGGCACATCACCCGAAATGAACGGCGCAAAAGTGACGATAGAATTAAGCGGTAAATAAATATAAATTCCAAAATACAAATACCAAATTTCAATTTAACATTTTTTCAAAAAAACATTAAACGTCAAGGCATATCAAATGTCTTGACGTTTTTTTATATTTTAATTTATTTATAAATTAAAAATATTATCTTTAATAATTTTTTTAATGAAAAAATAAAATATGTTTGTATTTAAAATAGGAAATTTACCTTGACAATATTAAATTAAATTTTTACTAAATATAAATAAGGCACTTCGTTCTGAATTTGACCTAAAACTTGTCAGACATTTTGAAAATGTCAGACAAGTTTTAGCCCAAATCCAAGCATGTAAATTGCATTAGATTAAAACGAAATATGTTGTTATTTTATAAATTAAATTATTGTAAATATGAATTATTGTAAAAATATAAAACTGCGCTCTATCGCCACTTTTACATTTTACATTCAATATTTTACATTTTAAATTAAAAAAAAATACGTCCTATCGCCACTTTTACATTTTACATTCATTATTTTACATTTTAAATTAAAAAATACGTCCTATCGCCACTTTTACATTTTACATTCATTATTTTACATTTTAAATTAAAAAAAATACGTTCTATCGCCACTTTTACATTTTAAATTTATTATTTTACATTTTACATTTCCTAACTAGCATCAGTCCATCGCGCAATGCCAACATGACGTTCTCCACACGCTCATCCGCTTGTATTTTTTCATTAAAGGCATGAAGGGCAGTGGTATCTTTATCTTGCTCATTATCAAGGACTTTTCCAAACCAAAGCACATTATCAGCCAGTATAAATCCGCCTTTTTTTACTTTATCAAAAACGAGGTCGTAATAGCGTGAATAATTAATTTTATCGGCATCAATAAACACCAAATCAAATGCCTCATTCAGTGTTGGAATGATGTCAAGCGCATTGCCGATGTGTAGTTGAATGTGGTTGGTCAATCCTGCTTTTTCGATATATTCGCGTACCGGATTTTCGAGTTCTTCATTGATTTCAATCGTGTGCAATGTGCCGCCTTCCTCCAATCCCTGCGCCATACATATCGCCGAATAGCCCGTATAAGTACCAATCTCCAGCACCCTCGCCGGACGAATCATATAACTAAACATCTTCAAAAACTCACCCTGATAGGCTCCCGACACCATGCCCGGATGCAGGCGTTTCACCCAAGTTTCGCGCTCCAATTTTTGGAGTAGCGGCGAAGGTGTTGAGCTATGTGCCTCCACGTATTGTGCAAGCGGTTTGGATAAAAAATTCATGGTTGTTAAATTCTTTTGTCGGCGGTTTGTCAGTCGGCAGTCCGCAGCTAATAGTGAGAGAACTTGTGCATTAAACGGCGGACAGCGGACTGATAAACCGCCGACAGCAAAGCGCAATTACAAATTCAACATATTTCCTATACTTGAATTAAATAAAGACTTGCCAAAGGTATGATAAATTGAGATATAAGCATAAGGCGAACTCTTTAATTTCAAGGTACGGGTGATTTCGTTTCCGCTGCGGTCGTATTCATTGAAGCGGCGAATACCGACCCAACCTGTCTCCATAAAAATTTTGAGATTCCGGCTGATTTTTCGTTCCAGTATTCCGGTAGCCTTCACATAAGTATTCGTAAAATTATAACGCTGATTATGATCAATCAACTGATAATCAGGCGTGAAGCCACTTGCAAATCCGTTGTACTGCACCAGCAAAGCATATCTTTTTTCCTTATTGACCTTGAAACTCACCTTCGCTTGGAAAGGCATCGTCAGGTTGAGTCGCGCCTTGTTTGCCACCCGCAAATCAATCCCCACAAAAGGAATCGGCAGCACCCGTCCGTTATTATAATTAAGAAACAAACCGGAGTAATACATCAAAAAAGGATTCTTGATTTTCGCATAGCCACCCATCACCGAGACTATCGGCTGCATCCGCGAAACCGAGCCCATATCTTCCATAAAACCCAGATCGCCGGAGTAAAAAAACGCCTGCATTCCTTTCATATAATGAAGCCCCGTCACGCCCGTACTCACCTTCATCAAACCCGATATTTGGTCAGTTGGTTCATCAGAATTTTCTATAATATAATCCTTGCCATACATAATCGTATATTGCGTATTGAAGTTCCAAAAAATCTGATGCGCCTTTGGTTGTATCATACTACCGATGAATTTCGGAAAGGTCTTTAGTTTTCCTATCTTACGCAATTCCCACAGATTACTCAATTTGAGCAACTCTCCCGGAGCCAATTTGACCTTAAACTTACTTTTCACCGGAATCGTAACATTCGTTTTAGCACTATAAAAACCCAAGACTTGTTCACCTTGCAGCAAGCCTTCGTAAATCGCTTCACCGCCAATTTTTACACCCGGCTTAAAAAGCTGTCTGGCAATGATACCGCCTTGTCCATAAGTCATTAGTGGCGAAAACAAGCACAAAACAAGTAACTTATATAATTTTATATTTTTTATACAAAAAGAATTGAATGGATTTAATGACAGCATGACATAGATTTTTTTATTGTACATAAAGGCTAATGAGCTAGCACGAATAATATATGAAGTTTGCTTATCGCAAAAAACAGTCCAGTTGATTAACGTTGGATATCATCGAAAGTTGCCTTCCACGATGAGCATCTTTTTTATTGGGTAATTCTAAATTTGTAATGCTCCTACTTGCCTTGCATTTTGGAAATGCAAGGCAAGTAGCCCAACTTTTAGCATTACATTTACAGAGCTATCATTTATCGAACTAATGTGGTCTTTTTTTATGTTAAAAAATGCTTTAGCTTGGCTTCCTCGTAAAATACCCTTTACAGTTTTTCAAATTAATTGATACGAAGTCCGTACTTTACAGTTTTCACATACCTTCAGCGGTTCACTACCCACTCCCGAAAGCTTTCGGGATAAATATGTGGATATGCAGAATGTTTCGCTTGGCGTACAATTAAGAACGTAATTTGTTTTTTGGAATTTGAAGTTTGTTTTTTGGAATTTGGAATTTGTAATTTGTAATTTTACACCATGATAGCAGCAAATAATCCGGCACTCCAATCGTGGATAGATGTGCCTTCCGATAATGACTTTCCCATTCAAAACATTCCTTTTGGTATTGCAAAAATCGGGCGTGGGCAGCCGCGTGTAGCGACCATTATCGGTGATACGGTCATTGATTTATCGGTCTTATCCGAGTTAGGATATTTTAAAGCATTAGACATAGATACATCGGTTTTTTATCTATCGAGACTCAATGAATTTATGGGCTTGGGCAAAGCGACGACTCGCGCAGTACGTGACCGTATTTCTAAAATCTTTCAACATGATAATCCCGAATTACAAGATAATATCGACCACAAAGCACAGGCATTACATGATGTAAATGATGTACAAATGCTGATGCCCGTAGAGGTGCGCGATTATACCGATTTCTACTCAAGCCGCGAACATGCCACCAATGTCGGCACCATGTTCCGCGACCCTGATAATGCTTTGTTGCCCAATTGGTTACACTTACCCGTAGGGTATCATGGGCGGGCTTCATCTATTGTTGTATCGGGTACACCTATACATCGTCCGAAAGGGCAAAAAAAGCCAAAAGATGCTGAAAAGCCCTCCTTTGGAGCAAGTAATTTACTGGATTTTGAATTGGAAATGGGCTTTATTGTAGGCAAATCTACGCAGCTTGGCGAGCGGGTTTCTACAAGTGAGGCAGATGATTATATTTTTGGTTTGGTACTGTTCAATGACTGGTCGGCGCGGGATATTCAGGCTTGGGAATATGTACCGCTCGGACCTTTTTTGGGCAAGAGTTTTGCTTCGTCTGTTTCGCCTTGGGTCGTCACTTTGGATGCTCTCGACCATTTCCGTATCAGCGGACCGAAACAAGACCCGCCTGTACTTCCTTACCTCGAATATGAAGGCAATAAACGTTTTGACATAGCTCTCGAAGTCTTGATACAACCGGAAGGCGGCACGCCGCACTGCGTATGTAAATCAAATTATAAATATATGTACTGGAATGCTGCACAGCAACTTGCACACCATACCGTCAATGGCTGCAATCTTAACATCGGTGATATGTGTGCATCCGGTACCATCAGCGGCACTACGCCTGATTCCTTCGGCTCTATGCTCGAACTCTCATGGCGCGGCACCAAACCCATAGCTATGCCCGATGGCTCTGAACGTAAATTTATCAATGATGGAGATACAGTGATTATGCGCGGCTTTGGAGAAAAGAACGGACTACGCATCGGCTTCGGCGAAGTGACAGGAAAAATATTATCGGCTATAGAGTAGAGAGTGTAGAGTGAGTACGAAAACAACTCTACACTCTCGTACTCTCGTACTCTTTACTCTACATTGCATTGTTTTTTTATTGTACCTTTGCTCTATGGATGATTTTATAAAATTGGCGGACGAGGTGATTATACACAAAATCCGTTCGGCATGGCACGAAATAGCGCGGGTATATAACGAGATGGCTTCCGAATATGGTATTACACTCTCTATGGGCTTTGCCTTGTTGACTTTGTATGAAGAAGAAGGAACACCCGTCACCAAAATAGCTCCGCGTATGGGCATGGAACCCAATAGTCTCTCGCGCACCCTCAAAAACATGGAAGATAAAGGGATGATTTTTCGTAAAAAAGATAAAACAGATAAACGAAAAGTCTATATCTGCTTGACCGAACATGGTAAACAAATGCGAAAAA
This sequence comes from uncultured Saprospiraceae bacterium, assembly GCA_938028705.1. GTDB lineage: Bacteria > Bacteroidota > Bacteroidia > Chitinophagales > Saprospiraceae > JAHDEO01. Next base: position 25,107 of record CALIZI010000237.1, read on the forward strand.
TAGCCCTCAAAGCCGTTTATCGACTCAATGATGCCATTATAGAAGATATACCGCAGGAAAAATTAAATGCTTTTTTTGAGGTGATTCATCAGGTATCGGGGTCGGTAGAAAAATTCAGAGAGGATATGAACAATCAATTATCTGAGTATAATGCTTTGCGTAACTGACGCTCAAGTAATTTATACAAATAAAGAAAGCCGACTTGTAGGAGTCGGCTTTTTTTATTTATCTTGTGTAAGGACAAATTTGTACAAGAAAAAAAACAAAACATAATGAGCGACATTAACATAGAATCTATCCTCCATAAACTCATCAAAAAGACTCAACAAAACGAAGCAGAGTGGAAAACCACCTATCAGGAAAATGAATTTGCGCTCCAGTTTCATGTGGGAAAAATAACGATTTGGGAAGGCGAAAACAGCGACGTGGTGAGTATATCCATCTACAATAATAGATACGAACTCCTCCACGAACAAGACCTCTATAAAGGCACAGCCGCACATACCATGCTCACCGACCTCTACGCACTCGCCCAAAAATCTTACTACAAACGAGAAGAAACTATCGCAGAAATTATCAAAGAATTGGACGCGGAAGGGAAAATTGGTGAAAGTACTACTGAAGAGGATGTATTGGATTTGCCGTTTTGATGAAAAAGCCAATCTGTGTGGATTGGCTTTTTAGACGAGCCAGTAGGATTTGCACCTACTTTCCCCCTTTAAGGGAACTCAGTAACAGACCGATGCGACTATCGCCTTGACTCATGCTTGTAATTTACGATAAAAGTGGTATATATGCAAGATTTTACCCTTGTCTTTCTTAACTTTGAAACTCAAACTCAAACCGATTTTCACAACACAAACCATGTCAAAAAAGAAACTACTATTCAAAGAACACAAATTCTTTGATGAAGCCGGAGATACCGCTTTTTATGCTAAAGGCAGAGTGCCTATCATTGGCAAGAATGGTGTAAGCAATGTTTTTCTCTTGGGAATGGCGACTTTCAATGAGCCACTTCAACCGATTCGTGATGAGGTCATTCGTTTGCAACAAGAAATTCAGGCGAGTCCTTATTATAGAAATGTTTCGAGTGTCATAAAGCGGGTTCAAAAGAAAGGAAAATACTTTTTTCATGCGAAAGATGATTTACCGGAAATTAAAAAGGAATTTTTTGATTTCATCAAAACTATAGATTGCAGTATTCAGGTCGCGGTGGGACGTAAAAGTATTGAGATATTTGAAAACGAACACAATAGAAAAGAAGCCGCTTTTTATGCCGATTTATTGTCTCACCTAATCGAACATGAACTTGGAAAACATCCGCGTATGGTGTTGAATATTGCCGAAAGAACCAATAGTACAGCGATAAATAATCTTAAAATTGGTTTGCAAAAAGCGGAAGAACAATTTGAGGAGAAGTACCCGAAAAAAGAAAACAATACAAAGGTTTCATTCACTGTCCATAAATTCATTGATGAACCTTTACTTGTGGTGGCGGATTATCTGTGTTGGGCAGTTCAGAGAGTATTTGAGAAAGGAGAAACCCGATATTATGATTATGTGATTAACCAGATAGAATGGGTGATTGATATATACGATGAGGAGAGAGAATATACTCCAAAGAACCCGTTAACAGAAAAGAATAAAGTTAGCCCTCAAACACCCTGAGAGAGTTGCCCCTCGCTGCCATGAAGCCAGAATTCAGATGCCGCCGACTAACTTCTATTCTATTTCTTGAAACATTTTTTTGCAATGAAACAAAAAATGTTATATCTTTGGAACTATGTCATTATTTGATAAGAATGACAGGCAAAGATTCACCAAATTTGTAGAGACGGTCGCCAAACTATCTGCAATTGGTGTGAACATCTTAAAGATGATTCAAATCTTTGTCCAACTCTAGTAAAATAGAGTGTTCTGGAGGGCTGCCTATTTAGGTTAGCCCTTTATTCTTTAACTTATATAGTTACAAAGATAAAAAAACTTTTTGACTTATGTACAAACTTACTAATTATAATCCTTATTGTCAATACCCTTAAAAGTTTTTATTAAAGTTCTTTTCAAAGTCTTCTATGAAGTTCCCCTTAAAGTTTCATTCGAAGTTTCCTTTAAAGTCCCTTTGTAAAGTCTTGTGCTAAATCCTTTTCTAACTCTAATAATAACTACTACATCTAATTCCTAACAAAATAACTCACCAAACCTACTCTACAACTTTCCATATAAAAAAACAAACCCACAAAATATTGATTATCACTTTGTACGACAAATGAGTTTATTTATCTTGCGAAAAAAATAAATCTACATAATGAAAAAAATCTACATCATTGCAGGTTGCAATGGGGCTGGGAAAACGACGGCTTCCTACACTATTTTGCCTGAAATGTTGGATTGCCACGAGTTTGTCAATGCAGATGAAATTGCAAAGGGTTTGTCGCCTTTCCAACCTGAAAAAGCTGCCCTACAAGCCGGACGTTTGATGCTGACCCGTATCAAATATCTGATGTCGAAAGGAGAGGATTTTGCTTTTGAAACGACTTTAGCGACTCGGAGCTATGTCTCATTATTACAAGAAGTACATAAATTGGGTTATGTGAGTACGCTATTATTTTTTTGGCTTAATTCGCCCGAACTTGCGGTGCGGCGCGTCCAAATACGTGTACGTGAAGGCGGACACGACATCCCCGAAGATGTCATTCGTAGAAGATATGAGCGTGGATTACATAATTTTTTTACCTTATTCGAGCCATTGGTCTTCAATTGGATGTTCATTAACGGTTCGGATGATAGAAGACCTATTATTGCAGAGAAAATTGACGGTGTAGAACGCATTTTTGATAATATTATTTGGGAAAATTTAAATGAAAAATACAATGAATCATAAAAAAAATTCAACATTAGACAGAGAAAAAATTATCAAAGGATTAGAAATTAACCGCGAAAAACTCCTCGAATTTAAAAAAGAAAAAAACAGTCCGCTTGTCATTTCTAAGAATGGAGAAATTATGGAGGTGGAGGTGACAAAAGCTGATTCAGAAAAGTAAAAGAAAACATTTTTTCACATAAAAATTCGACGAATGAATCAACTTTAAACGATAAACAAACATTTGATTGGTGAGAGGAGATTTTTAAAGTATGTTTTGTACCACAGAATCTTATTGGAAAGTGTAGAAAAGAAAGTGTAAATTTGCATATAAATTCAAATTATGGCGAGAGAACACATAATATTTTTTGAAATTAAAAATTTTAAAAAATTTAATCATATAACACTTGAAAATTTAGGGCAGTTCAACCTTATTGTTGGAGATAATAATGTAGGAAAAACCAGTATATTAGAAGCATTATTATTTTCAAATGATAAGACAGAATTGCTTAAAAATTATCACAAAACGCTTTGTTTTAGACAACTACACATTCACCCTAAAGTTACTATAAAAGACGGGCAGTTCTCCTCAACAGAATTTCCTAATGAAAGTTATTTATCCCATTTATTAAGAAATGATAACGAACCGCTTACCATAAAATACAATCACACCGGAAACGGAAAAGCCACAAAAATTGACCTCGAACTCATATCAATTGATGAAAAAACAAAAGAAGATGATCAACTGATTTCTACACAAATACACCCTGCGCTTTCCCCCGAACATTGGGTTAGATTTTATATTAATGATGAGAAAAAAGAGGTAGATTGGGTGTATCGTGACGATTTTGCCGTTCATAAAAGATATATGCCTTTTATTCCGGTGAATACGGGCTATGATATTGATTTGGTAGAACATTATTATGAGCATGTACACAACAGCAAGTCGTCAAGAAAAAACCTGAGTAACAACCTCAAACTTTTCATCCCCAACATGGAAGAAATATTGCCGGATAAGATAAACGGCAGAGATATGCTCGCTGTCAGCCTTAAAAATCAAGACCAAGTCGTGCCTATCACAAGATACGGCGACGGTACAGTGCGAATGACGAGAATCTTATTAGAAATCACCAAAAATGCCAACAAGCGGTTAATGGTTGATGAAATTTCTGACGGCATACATCACTCACGATTAGTTGAATTTTGGAAAACTATTATTAAATCTTGCGATAGAAATAATGTACAACTATTCGCAACTACCCACAGCCTCGAATGTCTGAAAGCCTACATTGAAGCGGTCAATACCAATGGATTGAAAAAAAATAAAGATGAGTCAAGATGTATCAAATTAGTAGATATGAATGGTCAGACAAAAGAAGATATAAAAGCATACACTTATCCATACAAAGAATTTGAAACATTAATCGAAACCGAAACTGAAATCAGAGGATGAAACAAAATATTATCTTAGTCGAAGGTAAAGGTGACCAAAAATTTATCGTTGATTTTCTCGCTGAACATTATGGTTTTGAAGCAAAGAAAAAAGAGGATATTATTGATTTGGTGGGAAAGGATAAACTTGTCAATTTCAAGACCCGATTACTGGAAAATACGGATAAAGGAGGGAATAATATCGCTATCTTAGATGCGGACTTGCCAGATAAACATGATTACGGTGGTTTTGAAGTGCGTTTAAAGTATCTTGAAAATTTGGTTAAGAAAAATGATATAGAAATAGACTTTTTTCTGTTCCCTAATCACGAAGATGACGGTGATTTGGAGACTATTTTAGAAAACATTATTAACCCCCTAAATAAAGAAATATTTGAGTGTTGGAATGAATATGAAAATTGTCTCAATGGAAAAGAAAACCCACATAGCGTAGACAAATCTTTCAATTTACCTGCCAAAAAGTCAAAAATTTATTCTTACCTCGAATGTTTGCTTCCCGATACGGCAGCCGGAAAAGAATTAGTAAAAGACCCTAAGAGAGATTACACCAACAGAGAACATTGGGAACTCCACAACCTTGATAATGAGTATATTAAACGCCTAAAAACATTTCTTGACAAATATTATTTATAATCAAAAAATAAATGACATACGACAGTTTCACCACCAAAGCCCAACAAGCTATTTACAAGGCGCAAGCCATAGGCAAAGAAAGCCAACACCAATACGTCGATACCGCCCATTTGATGAAGGGTATTTTGGAGATAGACGAGGATATGATTAGCCATTTATTGGGCAAAATGGATGTCGATGCCGACAAACTCCGCTTGCAATTGGACACGCTGATTAGCACCTATCCAAAGATAAAAGGCACTGAAAAACAGTACCTTAGCAAAGAATCCAATGCGGCGGTCAAGAAGGCGAAGGAGTTGGCGAAAGCCAATGAAGACGAATTTATCTCGCTCGAAATCCTGACGTTGGGCATCATAAAAGGCAGCGATACCACCGCCAAAATTCTCAAAGAATTAGGAGCTGACCCAAAGTTATTCAAAGCCGGCATCAAGGAACTCCGCAAGGGGCGCAAAGTCAAAACCCAAAGCGACGACAACCAATACAACTCCCTCAAACGCTTTGCGATTGACCTCTGCGAAATGGCGCGTTCCGGCAAGCTCGACCCTATCATCGGGCGCGACGAGGAGATGCGCCGACTGTTGCAAATTATTTCGCGACGCAAGAAAAATAATCCGATAATAGTCGGTGAGGCGGGTGTCGGTAAAACGGCGATTGTCGAAGGTATCGCACGACGTATCGTGGACGGCGATGTACCCGACAATATCAAAGGAAAAACCCTTTATTCGCTTGATATTGCTTCGCTCATTGCGGGTGCAAAATACAAGGGCGAATTTGAGGAACGACTCAAAGGCGTGATAAAAGAAGTGCAAGCTGCCAACGGCGATATTATCCTGTTTATGGATGAGATTCATACGCTTGTGGGCGCAGGTGGCGGTAGCGGCGGCATGGACGCTGCGAACATCCTCAAACCCGCACTCGCACGCGGCGAACTCCGCACGATAGGTGCGACGACCTTAGACGAGTATCAGAAATATTTTGAAAAAGATAAAGCATTAGTGCGTCGTTTTCAGGTTGTTCAGATAGATGAGCCGAGTGTGGAAGATACGATTTCGATTTTGCGCGGCTTGCGTGAGCGATACGAGACGCATCACAAAGTTCGTATTGTAGATGATGCTTTGATAGCGGCTGCCAAGCTATCTTCGAGGTATATTACGGAACGTGCCTTGCCCGATAAAGCCATTGATTTGATAGATGAAGCGGCGGCGAAATTGCGTATGGAATTGCTCTCCGTACCGGCGGCTTTGGACGAATTAATCCGAAAAGAAAAGCAACTGGAAATCGAAAAAGCGGCAATTAAAAAGGATAAAGACAAGAAAAAATTAGCCGAAATCGAAAAGCAACTCGCCAATGTCCGCGAAGACCGCGAAAGCATGGAAGCGAAGTGGTTGGACGAAAAAGCGATTAACGATGTCGTTCAAAAACACAAACTTGCGATAGAAGAACTCAACATAGAAGCCGACGAAGCCGAGCGCAACAGTGACTACGAAAAAGTCGCCGAACTCCGCTACGGAAAAATCAAAGAACAGGAAGAACTCCTTAAAGCTGCCGAGAAAAAACTCGACGAACTTTCTCCCGAAAATCGCCTGACTGATGAAGAAGTAGATGCCGATAATGTAGCGGAAGTCGTGGCGAGTTGGACGGGTATTCCGGTCACGAAAATGCTGCAATCGGAGCGCGACAAACTCCTCAATCTCGAAGACGAAATCCACAAACGCCTCATTGGTCAACACGAAGCGGTGGTAGCGGTTTCGGATGCCATTCGTCGCAGTCGTTCCGGCTTGCAGGATGCGGGCAAACCGATTGGTTCGTTCATTTTCTTAGGTCCTACGGGTGTGGGTAAAACGGAACTTGCCAAAGCCCTCGCCGAAGAATTATTTGACGATGAAAACGCGATTGTGCGGATTGATATGAGCGAATTTCAGGAGCGTCATACGGTGTCGCGCTTGGTGGGTGCGCCTCCGGGCTACATCGGTTACGACGAAGGTGGCGAACTGACGGAAGCTGTCCGCCGCAAGCCTTATTCGATTGTCTTGTTGGATGAGATTGAAAAGGCGCATCCCGATGTGTTCAATATCTTATTGCAGATGCTCGACGACGGGCGATTGACCGATAATAAAGGTCGCGTAGCGAATTTCAAAAACACCATCATCATTATGACTTCCAATATGGGCGCACAGGTGATTTTGGATAATTTTGAAGACCTCGAATACATCAAAGAAGAAGACAAACGACAAGAAATCATAGAGGCAACCAAAGAGGAAGTTTTTGAACTATTGAAAGACGACCTGCGCCCCGAATTTCTGAATCGTATAGACGAGCGCATTATGTTTTCGCCCTTGAATCGGGATGAAATCAGGCAGATTTTGGTCTTGCTGATGCGAAAAGTCACCAAGATGTTAGGCGAACAAGAAATGGGATTGTGGGTCAGCGAAAATGCCCTCGACCACCTCGCCGACTTGGGTTATAATCCGCAATTTGGCGCACGTCCGATGAAGCGGGTCTTGCAAAAAGAATTGGTGAATGAGCTGTCGAAAGCCTTGTTGAAGGGGACATTCAAGGCAGGCGATACCATCCACGTAGATGTCAGCGACGACGATGAACTTCTTTTTACCAAAACAAAACCGAAAGCAAAACCACGCAAAGCAAAGCCGAAACCTACACCGAAGCCCGCAGACGAAGCGGCTGAAAAACCCGCTCGCAAGCGTACCCGTCGCAGCAAAAAAGGTAATGCAGACGAGCAAGCTAAGGAGCAAATTAGCGAGGTAGAAAAAGCGGCGAAGGATGTGGAGGATGCGGCGAAGAAGTTGAAGTCGTAACGCGAGCTTCCAGCTCGGCGTAATAGAATATAAATGCCGGACACTTTTGAAGTGTTCGGCATTTTTTTTGAAAAAGCACATAAAAATATATGTTATTTCATTTTTTAATCTTAAATTAGCCACTCGCAATGTTTTATTTTTCAATAACTTACAAAATAATTCGCTATGAAATTTAACATCAAAATATTCGTGTTCCTTTTTACTTTTATTATTTCATTTAATGCTCTTTGTCAGGAAAGTAATACTTGTCATGAAGATGATTATATTGCTTTACGTGCGTTATATTTGAGTACTGACGGTGATAATTGGCGTAGCTCAGATAGCGTAGATGCTTGGCCTGATGCTACCTTTTTTATGGCAAATTCTACTATCCCCGCAAATACGGACGTGGGTACATGGTATGGAGTTATCACTGATGCGAATGGTTGTGTAGCAGAGTTGTTATTACACGATAATGAACTTTCTCATAGCGTTATTCCACCTGAACTTGGAAATTTAAGTAATTTAACGCATTTGGTTTTATCTAAGAATCACTTCTCTGACACTATTCCCCCAGAACTTGGGAATTTAACTAATTTGACAAAACTGGATTTACACTATAATAGGCTGATGTATGGTATTCCGCCCGAATTTGGTAATTTAATTAATCTAATAGATTTGCGTTTGTACGGTAATCATATTAGTAGTATTCCCTCGGAACTTGGTAATTTAACCAATTTGACACATTTAAATTTACGTTTTAATAGGATTACTGACAGTATTCCTCCTGAGTTTGGAAACTTGACTAATTTGACACATTTAGAGTTGAGGTATAATAAGATTAAGGGGAGTATTCCTCCTGAACTCGGAAATTTAAACAAATTAACTTATTTAGATTTTAATGGCAATGAACTTAGTGGAAATATTCCCCCTGAACTTGGAAATTTAATCAATTTGACCTATTTAGATTTTGGTGCCAATGAACTTAGTGGAAATATTCCGCCAGAGATTGGTGATTTAACTAATCTGACATATTTGAGTTTAGCCTGGAATCTTCTTGATGGCAATCTTCCACCACAACTTGGAAATTTAACGAATTTGACGCTTTTAAATTTGAGTTTAAATCCATTCACTGGTAGTATTCCCCCTGAACTTGGAAATCTAATCAACTTGGAGGCTTTAGGAATACGCCTTACCCTACTTGATGGGAATCTTCCAGCAGAACTTGGAAATTTAAATAATTTAATTGTTTTGCTTTTAGACCACAATCAGTTTAGTGGTAGTATTCCCCCGGAATTTGGAAATTTAACGAATTTGACGGAACTGTTTTTGTTCAATAATCAGCTTAGTGGTTGTTACTATCCTACTCTTATGTCATTATGTACACAACTTGGAGACTACAATGCTAATGCTTACCTCTCCGATGGCAACAACTTCGACGCTACATGGGAAGATTTCTGCGCCACCGGAGCAGGCAGCTGCACCGTAGATATTGACAACACCCACCAAAGCACCTTCACCGTCTATCCCATCCCCGCAAAAGATGTCGTCATATTCGACGTACCCAATATCGCGGCGGCAGACGAGATTATTCTATACGACATTACAGGCAGACAAATCAGCCGCCAAGCCTTTCCGCAAAATAAACAGCTCGTGGTCAGTCATCTGAATGACGGGGTGTATATCTATCGTATTTTTTATGAAAATGAAGTGTATAGTGGGAAAATTGTGATGGAATAAAAATATAGAATGCCGGATGCTTTGAAAGTGTCCGGCATTTTTCATCCCAACATCTTCTCTGCAAACACCAACAACATCTTTTCCAATTCCACCTTTAAATCATTCTTACGTTTCAGGTCAGTCAATCTTGGCAAATGACGTGCAAAGTACAACTGATGATTTGCCATTTCAAATAAAGTGCTGGACAGTGTACGCGGGTATTCAAAATCAGGCTGCACTAGCTCAACGATAGCCGCTACACGCTCTACCAATTCTTTGTAACATAAAAAAAGCCCGTCCTTATTTTCGCTATCTATATTGTGGATGTGGTAGGATTTTGTGCCTTCCATAACGACCACTTTATGCAAGATAACCTCATTGACATAAGCCGTCAATGTAAACTCATGGTGGGCATTCACGATGAGGTGAATGGCTCTTTCGAGACGTACTTGTGGCGAGGGAAGATTCTTGGTTTCGACTTCAATTAAGTAGTTCAACCACTCCCAATACCAGCAGTTCAGGTAGAGCAGTAGTAAATGTTTGTTCTCAAAATACCGATAAATCGAAGTTTCGGTAGAGTCAATCTTAGTAGCCAATTTTTTAAATGTAAATCCCTCGAAACCCAACTCATCTATCAGTAATACACTGTTCCCCAGCAACTTACTACCATATTTCGTCGTCTGTGGGTCTTTCAGATACAGCTTTTCGGGGAGGCTGAATTTTAGTTGTATTGCCATTTCTCAGAAAAAAAAATTAAAAAACTGCCGCAATATACAACTTTTTTGTAAAACACCCTGTTAATAGAGTGTGTCATTTAAAAATGATAGTATTACTTTCTAAATGAAATATAAAACTCAAAATATAAATATTATAAAAATCGTAGTTCAAAATAATGCAGACTTAGCCAACAAATATATCTGCCTATTACCTCGACCTCAATCTAATTTTGAATAAAAATTTACCGAAGGCAGATTAAAAAATCAAATTGAAGTTACAAATCACAAAAGCTATGAAAAAAATACTATTACCAACCGATTTTTCCCCAACAGCAAAAACCGCACTGACTTACGCCACGCAATTATCCAAGCTATTACAAGCCGATATTCACCTGTTACATACCTACGAATTGCCGCGTACATCAGCATTGATACAGCAAATTGAAAAGAACCTCGTGGAAAAGGCACAAAAAAGTATCGACGAAGAAAGTGCAAGAGTCAACACACTCGGCGGCGGACGAATTACGGGCAATGTACGCAAAGGTCATAATGCCGAAACCATTGCGAGTGAAGCAAAAAAAACGGATGCCGACCTTATCATCATGGGTACGAAAGGCGCGAGTGGTTTGAAAGAAATCTTTTTTGGCAGCAATACGGTCAATGCCATAAAATATACAGAAACACCCATGATAGTCGTACCGGAAAATAGCGAATATCAGCCGATTAAAAGGATTTTATTTGCCGCAGACAGCAATTTTTTCAGTAATATCGAAGCCCTTGATACATTGAAAATTTTATTGAGAAAAACAGGCGCGGAACTCACAGTGCTTCATCTCGACAACAGTTCTCCGCCCGTACCTTTCCGATTGCTACTCAATGAGCATTTTGGTCAGGGCAAATACGAATTTCACAAAATCAAAAGACCCGACATCTATGAGGCAATTATGGAATATTCGACTAATATCAATGCTGATATGGTCTGCCTGATTCATAATTATCGTAATTTTCTGGACGAATTATTCCATACCAGTACAACCTATAAAACCGCTTTTTATTCCGATGTTCCTTTATTGATATTAAAAAATTAAATGGCGAAAAAAAACGAAAAAAAAACTGCCCAAAACGTAAACTTTTTAGTAAAGCCATACGTTATAATAGTACAACAATTTTAAAAGATAGCATTACTTACTTTATTAAATAATTTGCTTATGAAAATTTTAGTAAGAAACAACACCGGGCTTCCCCAAAGATATGCCGGATTCATCAAAGACAGAATCAATCAGGCAAAGGAAAAATTTCAGCACCTACTATATGCCGAAGTCTATTTGAGTGAAGAAGGGAACGCCAAGTCAACATACAAAGCCGTAGTAAAATTGGGCGTAGCCGGGCAAGATATAGTATTGACACATACCTCTGAAAGCCCCACCGAACTTTGGCGAAAAACATTCAGCGATGTACAAAGGTATCTACGAAAATATAAAGAGCGCTATCGTACACCACAGATAGCGGCTATGATTTAAGGTGTATTTCAAGTGATGCGTGGCGAGAACCACTCCGATATTCTTTCATAATGTTCTTGGCTTTTTTAGTAGTTTTTGTAGTTCTCATAAGTTTGATTAATTTGATTTTTATTTGATGGTTCTCTGCCACGCACTTTTTTGAGAAATTATTATGTTTTTGGTTTATAATACAACGTAGGTCTGGGACATAGATTTACGTAATTCATGAGTGCTTCAGCAGGACAGGTAACAAAGTTTACCTGTCCTTTTCATCAAAAAAATGTAATTATGAAGAATAAGCATATCATAAAAACTGAATATGATGGAATCCGATACTTTGCAAAAACACTCACAAATGACATTTATCCGGATCATTTAAAGAAAATGAGACATTCTATAGATGCCGTTAAACTTCATCTACAGATGTCAAAAAAACTCATCAAACAAAGCGAAACAATACTCCGGTCAATTGGTCGGATTTGAGTTAAAAATAAATAGTTTTACAGGGGAAGCTCCTGTGGCTTTGGCTGCGGGGGCTTTTTATTCGTAGATAAAAAAGCCAAAACCTATGACAATAACGCCGATACAGCGATTTTGGAGTTTGCTCAAACCATATAAGTTTGAAATACGGCAGATATATGCTTATGCCATTTTTATTGGATTGGTCAACCTGACTTTGCCACTCGGCATACAGGCTATCGTCAATTACTTACAGACGGGAGAGATTACTTCCGGTTGGTTAGTCTTGGTTGGTTTTGTCTTGATTGGCATTACCGTAACGGGTATTTTGCGAGTGTTACAATTGCGTGTTGTAGAGAATATTCAGCAAGACCTTTTCGCTCGTTCCGGCTTTGAATTTGCTTATCGAATACCGCGCATAAAATTCCTCGAACTCGATAAAATACACGCCCCCGAACTGGTTAATCGCTTTTTCGATACCCTCACCATTCAGAAAGGTTTACCCAAAGTTTTGATTGATTTTTCCTTAGCCGCCTTCCAAATTGTCTTTGGCTTGGTGCTGTTGGCGATCTACAGTCCGTACTTCATTATCATGGGCTTTGTATTGGTGCTTGTACTGTGGTTGATTATCCGAATTACCGGACCTGATGGACTGACGACAAGCCTCAAAGAAAGCAAATACAAATACAAACTCGCACATTGGCTCGAAGAAATCGCACGGGTCAATCGCAGCTTCAAGGTCAATACAGATTCCACACTTCATATCACTAAAACCGACGATATAATTCTTGATTATGTGACAGCAAGGGAGTCACATTTTCAGGTACTTATCAATCAATTCAAATACTTTATCGGTTTCAGAGTCTTACTCGCTGCATCATTGCTTTTATTGGGTGGATATTTGGTCTTCAATGAGCGTATGAATATCGGTCAATTCGTCGCCGCAGAGATTATTATCATTCTTGTCATTAGTTCCGTAGAGAAAATTATTACATTGCTTGACACCATTTATGATGTACTGACGGCACTCGAAAAAATCGGTTATGTGACCGACCTCAAACTCGATTCGCACGGCGGCATGGCGCAAATCACATCGCCGGGCGGCATCAGTGTCAAAGCGAATGGTATTACTTTTGGTTTTCCCGATAGTCTCCAAGCTGTTTTTGAAAACTTATCTTTCGATATTCCCAAATCATCAAGAGTCATGTTGGCAGGTGCATCCGGTTCCGGCAAAACCGTACTACTACGCATCCTCGCGGGCATACACAAGGCAGATGACGGCATCCTGTATTTCAACGACCTCCCATTCGACAATTACGAACGCCGACAACTCCATAAAAATATCGGTGTCGCCTTCCCCACGAATCAACTTTTTGAAGGCACTTTCCGCGAAAATATCACTATGGGTAAAGATATTTCTGACCGAAGTATTTCGGAAATTATGGACTTGCTCCAACTCAATAAATACTTCATTCATCGTCCGCAAGGCTTGAATGGCATCGTAGATAGCGGTGGACGTACGCTGCCCCGCAGCATGATTCAAAAGCTACTCATTGCACGTATCATTATCAACAACCCCAAATTACTCATTATGGAAGACCCACTACAATTCATTGATAATGAGGAGAAAAAACGAATCATCGACTACCTGACCGCCCCACAACGCCCGTGGACGCTCATCGTCGTATCGGATTTTGATTATTGGAAAGAAAAAACAACACAAACAATTGATTTAGGAAATATGTAAAACGATTTTGCAAATCGTTCTTTCAAATTAATTATGAATAAAATAAATATACTTGTTCTCATCTTAATTTTGAGTACAGCCATAGGCTGTGATAATATTCAAAATACAGATGAAAAAATACCCACAGAAAAAATAGCGAATCCCACCAACAAAGTCTCTTTGGCTTCCGAACTCAACTGGGAAAAGCTAAATCCGGCACGCGGCGATAAAAGTCCTCAAGCCGCCACTATCTGGGGGGATAGAAAAGGTAGCCCCGCAACGGGTTTTCTTGTCAAATTTGTGGACGGATTTTCCTCACCACCGCACATACATAATGTGACGTATAGAGGCATGGTTATCAAAGGGTTGGTACATAATGACGACCCGAATGCCGAAAAAATGTGGATGCCCGCAGGGTCTTTCTGGACACAACCCGCAGGCGAATCGCACATCACGGCAGCCAAAGGAGCGGAAAATATCGCTTACATCGAAATTGATAGCGGTCCGTACTTAGTCAAGCCCACAGAGGAGGCATTTGACACCGGAGAACGCCCCGTGAATGTCGATAAATCGAATATAATTTGGTTGGATAAATCAGAACTACCCTCTGCCGGTGGTGCTGAAGTAGCTTTTCTTTGGGGAAAACAAAAAGACAACGAACTAAGGGGAACACTCGTAAAACTCCCAGCCGGATTTGAGGGCAAAATAGAAACCAATGGCTCTATATTTCATGCCGTAGTCATCGAAGGTGAAGTGAATTACCAAATGCCTAATCAACAGAAAAAGAACGCCTTAGCACCCGGAAGTCACTTTAGTTCGGAAGGGAAATCTATACACCAAATTTCCGCTAAAGCGTCAAAGGAAAATGTTATTTACATTCGTACAAATGGTCAGTTCAAAGTAGCAACGTAACGCGATTTTCCAAATCGCTACGTACTACAACAGAACGATTTGCAAAATCGTTTTACGTCACAACGAATCACAAGCATGTTAAATATTTCCGAAAATAGCATTACACAATACGTTCCCGTAGAGGAATTGCGAGCTTTTAAGGCATTAAAAAAGAGTCGCATACGAAGGCTGTCGCTCATACTGACGGTATGTTCTTTGGTAGGAATATTTTTGTGCATGTTCCTTCCGTGGACGCAAAATATCAATGCGAAGGGTTACGTCACCACGCGCCTACCTGCCCAGCGTCCGCAGGCGATACAATCCGTCATTGCGGGGCAGCTCAACAAGTGGTACGTGCGTGAAGGTGATTTTGTAGAAAGCGGTGATACAATTGCATTTATTTCCGAAATTAAAAGCGAATACTTTGACCCTCAACTCGTTGCGCGTACCTCCGAACAGGTTGATGCCAAGTCGCAAAGCATCAATTCTTATAACGATAAAATCAAAGCTCTCGACCGACAGTACGAAGCATTGGAAGCGACATTGGGGCTGAAACGCGAGCAAATCAATAATAAAATCCAACAGGCACGAAATAAAATTGCGATGGATAGTATTGATTTGATAAATTATAGAACAAATTTACAAATTGCTGATAATCAATATGAACGCATCCAACAATTGCACGAAAAAGGATTAAAAACGCTGTCCGAATTACAAGAAAAAGACCTCAAACGCCAACAAACCGCTGCCAAAGTAACAGTGCAGGAAAATAAATTGCTCAATACCCGCAATCAACTCACCAACCTTTTTGTAGAGCTTTCGTCAGCTACGCAAGAGTATGCCGACAAACTCGCCAAATCGCAATCAGACCGCCAATCGGCAGTCTCGGCAAGGCTTGAAAGCGTCGCAGCTACTTCCAAACTCCAAAACCAACTCAGCAATTACAGCCAACGCCAACAGTTTTATTACATCACCGCCCCGCAGTCGGGCTACATCACCAAAACCATCAAAAAAGGCATTGGCGAAATCATCAAAGAAGGGGCTGACCTCGCCACGATTATGCCTGCCGATTACGACCTTGCAGTGGAGATTTATCTCAAGCCCCAAGACACGCCCTTGCTCGATACCGCCGAACAGGTGAGGCTGCGTTTCGATGGTTGGCCTGCGATTGTGATTAGTGGTTGGCCCGAGTCTTCTACGGGTATTTTTTCGGGAAAAATATTTGCCATCGACCGTTTTATCAGTGACAACGGTTACTATCGCGTTCTCATCGTGCCTGATGAAAATGACCGCAAAGATTGGCCCCAAAAATTGCGTGTAGGCACAGGCACACAGGCGTTTATCTTACTCAATGATGTGCCGATTTGGTACGAACTGTGGCGACAACTCAATGGTTTTCCACCCGATTTTTACAATCTTGAAAAAGAGAAAAAAGAAGAAGATGTCAAACTTAAAGCACCTTTGAAATCGATAAAATAACGTAAAACGATTTTGCAAATCGTCACGTAACACAAAGAAAACTATCTGTAAAATCGTTTTACACTATTACAAAATTCCTGATTGTAACGTTTTGCGTTGGTAAAAACATGGCAGCATTTAATGTACTGATTTTTAGCATTTTACGAACCTTACTCGACGGACATTTTCAAAATGTCAGGCGAGAAGAATTTACATTTTAATTTGAACGATTATTAATAAATTGTTTTATTTTTATTTTGCACCCCGATAGCTATCGGGGTCATTTTAAATAAATAGTACGAAAATGTTGTCGTCTGACATTTTGAAAATGTCCGACGACTTAAACTCAGCATCCAATTTAAATTAGATCACCAACGCAATCCGTTACAATCAGCAAAATTAATTATATATGAATACACTAAAATATTTAATACCAACCCTGTTTCTCATTTTATGTACCTTCTTTTCATGTCAAAATAATTCAACGAAACCACCGAATGAATTTCAAAATAAAGCGCATGAATTGGTATATAATGTCACTCAAAAAACAGGCAATTATGACAAATTGGCGAAGCTGAAAGACGTTATTTACACCTATAAATATACAACGCCTGACAAGCTCCAAGACATCTCCACCGAAAAATACATCTTTAACGGCGAAATGTCTTACGCACTATACAAAAAGCATGAAAGAACGCTGCCCGACCTCAAAGGCGACATCGAACAGGGCTTTGACGGTAGCAATTTTTGGTTAAAAAACAATGGTAAATACGTTGAGGATGAAAAAGCCATGCAGCGAGTGGCGTTCAATCGGAAAACGAATTTTTATTGGTTTGCGATGTTTCAAAAATTGCTCGACCCGGGGCTGCAATACAAATTCATTAAAGAGCAAACCCTCAAAGGCAAGACCTACGATATTGTAGATGTCCTGTTTGATTCCGATAAACCAACAGACACTTATCGTCTCTACATCAATCGTGAGACTTCGCTTGTTGACCAATTCATATTTACCGTAGTGGATTTTAATATTGTTGAAGAACCCTTTTTGATGAAAATGGAATACGAAGAAATTGACGGGCTTTTAATCCCCACCAAACGCCAATATACCAAAGCCGACTGGGACGGAAATGTGGCGAACGAGGCAGCATGGATAAGTGTGCAATGGCTTGATATTCAATTTAATAACGGCTTGTCGGAAAATTTATTCAAGAAAACGTAAAACGATTTTGCAAATCGTCAGGCAATACAAAGAGAACAATTTGCAAAATCGTTTTACAAAATTAAATACATGAAATTTTACACACGAAAACTCATCAAACCCGGCGACCTCAATGCCCGAAACACGCTATTCGGTGGTGCGCTTTTGCGTTGGATAGACGAAGAAGCGGGGATTTATGCCATGACAAAACTTGACTCGCGCGAAGTAGTGACGAAGTATATGTCGGAGATTAATTTTGTCAGTTCTGCCAAGCAAGGGGATGTGATTGAGATTGGTTTGGCATTTAAAAAAGTGGGGCGCACTTCGATTACTTTTTCGTGTGAAGTACGAAATGTATTTACCAAACAAACGATTATCAAAATAGATAATATCATATTTGTCAATGTGGATAAACAGAACAAACCCACGCCACATGGCAAAACATCGGAGAATATTCATCTTGTTAATTATACAAAGTAGCGCGGCACTTCCAGTCCGCGATGTAGAACGGTGCTTCCAGCCCGTTCCACGTTAGTTTTGTAAAAAATACGCTGTGCGGACTGGAAGTACCGCACTACATTATACTGAAATGAAACAATTACAATTCAAAACATGGTGGATTTTTTTCTTTTTAATGAATTGGTATTCAAATTCTTTTGCACAGATAAATACCGATACGCTCACCTATAATGAATACATTGCTTACATATTGGAATATCATCCGATAGCACGTCAGGCGAATTTAAAATTGGACTTGGCGGAGGCAGAACGACTCGCAGCTCGCGGTACGCTCGACCCCGAAATCATGGCAGATTGGAGTCGGAAAGATTTTGATGACAGACAATATTATAATATTTTTCAGACCAAATTTCAAATCCCCACACGCATGGGCTTGGACGTGACGGGCGGTTACGAATTTGGAAATGGCGATTTTCTGAACCCACAACATAAAACGGATACTTATGGTCTGTTCAATCTCGGTGTCGAAGTCAATCTCCTACAAGGCTTGTGGGTCAATGAACGCCGCACCCAACTCGAACAAGCCGAAATTTTCGCACAAATGTCTGAAAATCAACGTCAAATTATGCTCAACGAATTGGTGTATTACGCATCCTTGGCGTATTTGGATTGGCAGCGATACGAGGCATTTCAGCGAATTTTTGAGGAAAATATCGAACTCGCCCGTGCCTATTTTGAGAATACCAAAAATTCTTATTTGAGTGGAGAAAAAGCTGCGATTGATACGCTCGAAGCGCAAATCATTCGGCAGGATGCTATTACGCTTTGGCAGTATAATTTGTCGAATTTGACGAAAGCAAAATTTGCGATGGAGAATTTTTTATGGTTTGAAAATTCGCCCATTGAATTGCGTCCTGATATTTTTCCGCAAAATTATCAGGAATTATTGGTCCAAGATTTACCGGAATTTGATACTTTGCAAATTGTTGAAAACCAACCCATTTTACTCGAAAAAATCAACAAAATGTCCATAAAAGAAGTCGAACTTCGCCTCAAACGCGAAAAACTCAAACCCAAACTCAAAGCCAAATACAATCCCTTGTTGGCTACGGCAGATGAAGGGCGGCTTATCAATTATACGCCAATCGAAGCGAAATGGGGCGTGGCATTTTCGATGCCTATACCGATGCGTAGCGAGCGTGCAGATGTGCAACGCGGGGAAATCGCGCTCCAAGAAATCGCATTGGATTTGGATAATAAACGCAACGAACTCCTCAATAAAATTGAAAATAGCCTCCGCCAAATTGCGATTACCAATGACCAAATTGATATTCAGCAAGAAAACGTGGCGAATTATCTGCGCTTATTGGAAGGTGAAAATGAAAAGTTCCGATTCGGCGAAAGTTCGGTTTTTCTCATTAATAAAAGACAGGAAAAATACATCAACGGACGATTGAAATTGATTGATTTATTGGTCAAACAACAGATGTTGCGTTTGGAATATCGTTATTTTATTGGTGTGCCTATTGATTAGATAAGAGCCTGTTCAAATTTTTTCTGCCAAGCCTTTCCGCAAGATAAACAACTCGCAGTCAGTCATCTGAATGACGGCGTGTATATCTATCGTATTTTTTATGAGGAGGAGGTGTATAGTGGGAAAATTGTGGTGGAATAACGTAAAACGATTTTGCAAATCGTTCCCTATTTGGATATGACGATTTGCAAAATCGTTTTACGTATGACATGCGACCAATCAAATATTTCATTATCTTTGATGAATAAAAAATATTCTTGACCAATTCCCTTCATTCATCAAAATATTATGGCAACATATAATTTAAAAATCAACGGACAAGAAAGAGAGGTTGATGTCGCTCCCGACACGCCCATACTCTGGGTCTTGCGCGACCACCTCAATATGCCCGGTACAAAATACGGTTGCGGTATTGCTCAATGCGGTGCTTGCACCATTCACTTGGATGGGAATGCGATGCGTTCCTGCGTGTTACCCGTTTCCGCGATTGGCGATAAAGCCATTACGACCATTGAAGGTTTATCTGAAAATGGCGACCACCCTGTTCAAAAAGCATGGTTGGAGCATGACGTAGCCCAATGCGGCTACTGCCAAGCCGGACAAATCATGAGCGCATCTTCATTGCTCAATAATACGCCGAACCCTACTGATGCAGACATTGAAGCCGCTATGCACGGCAATATCTGTCGTTGTGGCACTTACACGCGCATTAAAGCCGCAATTAAAACGGCGGCTAAGTAGCTTCGGTGATTCATTGATATTCAGGGAAACCTATTTGTCGGACGTTTTTAAAATCTATGAGTTGTCGGGAAGCTCACTCGACGGACATTTTTAAAATGTCAGGCGAGATTCATTTGTATTTTAGTTTATAAATCAAATAATTACAAAAATTATTTTAAATTATAATAAAAATATTTTAATAAAATAATTTATAAAAAACGAAAAAAATACGTTCAAATTACATTTTTTATTTTATAAATATTTTTATTTAAATTTTGTAATAGAATAAAAAAACGTTGTCGCCTGACATTTTAAAAATGTCCGCCGACTCAAGCCACCGAAAAGATGTGAGCTATCGTCAAACATTTCTAAATGTCGGACGAGAAAAAAATTAATCGTTCATCATTAAGCATTAATCATTAAAATTATGTCTATTATAAAAACATCCATCGGCAGACGTTCATTTTTGAAATCGTCGGTAGTAGCGGGGGGAGGTATGATGTTGGGATTCAGTTGGTTAGCGTCTTGTCAATCTTCCAAAACGAAAGAAGAAATTCTCGCCATGCCCAAGGAATGGTTTGAGATGAATTCATATTTGAAAATCGGCGATAATGGTGTCGTGACCATTTATTCGCCCAATCCCGAATTTGGTCAAAACGTCCGTACTTCTATGCCCATGTTGGTAGCGGAAGAATTGGATATTGATTGGAAAAAAGTCATTGTCGAACAGGCGCATTATCATCCTGACAAATATGGTTTTCAGTTTACAGGTGGTAGTCGGGGCATCATGTCTCGTTGGGAACCCCTTCGTATGGCGGGTGCTACTGCCCGACAGATGTTGCGAGGGGCAGCGGCACAGACGTGGGAAGTTCCCGTAGAAGAAATTACTACGAATGAAGGTATTTTATATCATAAAAAAAGCGGAAAATCAGCGAACTACGGAGAAATGGCATCGACTGCCGCAGCTATTCCCGTACCGGAAGAAGTGAAGTTGAAGGAAGTGAAAGATTTTAAAATCATCGGCAAATCGCATAAAAATGTGGACGGCAAAAGCATCGTCACGGGCAAGCCGATGTTTGGCATTGACTACCACAAAGAAGGTATGTTGATTGCTATGCCTGTACATCCGCCCGCCTTCGGAATGACGCTCAAATCCATAGAAGACGCTGCCATAAAAGCCATGCCCGGCATCAAAGATGTAGTCAGAATAAAAAGCTATAAAAAGGGGTTTGAAAAAAGCGGTTTTGATACCAATGCCTTCCCCGAAATCGTAGCGATAGTCGGCAATTCTACGTGGGAAGTCATGCAAGCCAAAAAGCAACTCAAGGTAGAATGGCAACCCACGCCGACTATCACTGAAACGGTCAAGGGATTCAGGGGAATGGAAACCAAAAAGTATCCCACAGGCTTGGAATCATCCGATAAACACCAAGCACAAATGACCGCCCTTGCCGCCAAACCGGGTAAGGTAGTTCGCAAAGACGGCGACCCGAAAGCTGCCTTCAAAAATGCTGCAAAAGTGATTGAAAGGACGTATTCCGCACCATTTTTGGCGCATAATTGTATGGAGCCGATGAATACTTTTGCACACGTACAAGGCGATAAGGTTAAGATAGCTACGCCACTACAAATACCGTCTTTTATCATACCTACGATAGCTGCAAGTTTGGATATTCCGGCGGAAAATATCGATATGGAAATGACTCGAATGGGCGGCGGATTTGGTCGTCGGGCGTATGGTCATTATATCGTGGAGGCGGCTTTGATTTCTAAGGAAGTTGATGCGCCTGTCAAGTTGATATATAGTCGCGAAGATGATATGACCAATGGCATTTACCGCCCGACTTATCAAGCGACTTATCGCGCTGCATTCGACGAGGACAATAAGCTGACTGCACTGCATATCAAAGCGGGAGGCATCCCCGAAAGTCCGCTATTTGCCAATCGTTTTCCGGCAGGTGCGATTGATAATTATTTGGCGGAAGAATGGTCGATTGATTCCAATATTACGATTGGTGCATTTCGTGCGCCACGCTCCAATTTTATCGCAGGTGCAGAGCAATCTTTCTTGGATGAAATCGCAGAAGAAATGGAAAAAGACCCCATCGAATTTCGATTGGAACTACTAAAACGAGCCAAAGAAAATCCGGTAGGAGAGGAGTATGATTACGATGCCGAACGCTATGCAGGTGTCTTGGAATTGGTCAGAGAAAAATCCGGTTGGACACAAAATCAAGGGAATGTTCATCGCGGCGTTTCGGCTTATTTTTGCCATAGCACTTACGCAGCGCATGTCTTGGATATGACGCTCGAAGATGATAAACCTGTGGTGCAAAAAGTCACGACGGCTATTGATTGCGGCATCGTCGTGAATCCCGACGCAGCTATCAATATGGCAGAAGGCGCGATTACGGACGGCGTAGGCAATGCCTTTTTCGGAGAGCTGACCTTCAAAGACGGCGTGCCGGAAAAGAAAAATTTTGATACTTATCGCATGATTAGAATGAGGGAAGCACCAAAGGAAATTGATGTACACTTTGTGCAAAGTGAAATCAAACCAACCGGAATGGGTGAACCACCTTTCCCACCGATTTTTGGCGCAATCGCCAATGCGATGTATAAAGCAACCGGCAAGCGGCAGTATCGTCAGCCGTTTCTTGGAGAGAAGGAGGTGCTTGGGTAAGCCTTTCCGCAGGATAAACAACTCGCAGTCAGTCACCTGAATGACGGCGTGTATATCTATCGTATTTTTTATGAGGAGGAGGTGTATAGTGGGAAAATTGTGGTGGAGTAAACAACAAATTAGCGAGGTAGAAAAAGCGGCGAAGGATGTGGAGGATGCGGCGAAGAAGTTGAAAGGGTGACGTTTTCTTAATTTTTTAAAAAAATATTTCTCGGAAAAGCGCAGGAATTCTGTTCTTGCGCTTTTTGTTTTTTTATTAAAAAAATGATGTAAATATTTGGCATGTTTAGAATTGCAGTTGACACTTTTTGGGAACGTAGCATAGGCTCCAAATTGAATAAATCACGCAGAGAACGCAGAGGTCGCAGAGATTTGATAATTAACCCTCTGCGAACTCTGCGCTCTCTGCGTGAAAAAGTGTCAACTACTTTTACGGTAAATCTAAACATGCCGTTTTTTTACTGTTTTATGGTTAGATGGTTTTATTGTTGTCCGCAACGATAACAAAATCACAAATTATTGTCTATCATCTAACAAACAAAAAGCCGCTACACGAAACGCATAGCGGCTTTTATAATGTAACGATACAAAAAAATTACTTGGCAGTAACCTTCTTTGCAGTTTTCTTTACTGTCTTGGTAGCTTTCTTTGCAGTTGCTTTCGTGTCTTTCTCCAATGAAGCCAAACGCTCTTTGAGTGTCTTGAAATCGGAAGCAGTAGGGATGTTCAATTTGTCGAGTGCAGTGCTGACCATTTCAGTGAACCGCTGTTGGTACTCGTCTCTTTTTGTTTGTGTATTTTCAACAAAATCAGTCACTACTTTTTTACCTTCTTCTTCAGAAAGTGAACCTTTTTTTACCAATTCGTCGATGTTTTTTTGAATAGTCTCCGTTGCAGTAGCTACAACACCTACGCCTGTATAAAGGACTTTTTTGAGCAAATCTTCCATGATAATAATTTTTATTAAATTTTGTAAAAATTGAATTTTAATTGCTTGTTGACCCCTTAATGCCAATTTATTTAAAAGCATATCTTCGCCAACTGTTATTCATTCATCAACAATCGTGCAAATTTCATTTTGCCAAACGCTAAAAAAGTCCTGTTTTTTGCTTTATTTCTCCGTATTTTTTACGTAATTCAATATTTAATTTTGTAAAGATTTTTTTGACCAAAAAATATTTTATATTTTCAATATTTTCACAACTTTCAATTATTTTTGAAAATTTAGAAAATTCTAATAAAGCCTGACAAAATCAGTCAAATTGTCAGATAATGTGGATACAATTCTTGTCAGGTTGAATGGTCATATTGGCAGAAATGCTCGTTTTACTTGCAAGTTCCAAAAAACAAATTCCAAATTCCAATTTAAATATGACGTAAGCACACATTAAAATTGGAATTTGTTTTGAAAGGAGGTAGTGTTGCAGATGTAATGCTTTGAACCACTAAGCCCACTAAAATCGAATAGACGCAGAGTTCACAAAATATTTCTAAGTATTTAATAATGAATTTCTTACACAATCTTAGTTTTCTTACTTCGTTAATTCGACTTTCGTGTTCTTGGTGTCCTTCGTGGTTAGCAGCATTACATGT
>CALIZI010000238.1 GCA_938028705.1 uncultured Saprospiraceae bacterium
ACAACTGACCGAGTTCAACCTTTTCGATGATAATGTAAGATACACTGCCCCGATGCCCGGTGCCAGTGGTAATTATTTTTATCATAATAGAAGAATATATAATTCGTCCGGTAATCTACACACCAATCTGAACGAATCAAATATCGAACACTCTTGCAATGGCAGACTTGCCAATGGTGATGATGGTTATTTTGCGGTGTCCTTCGCACAAGGACCGAATGGCGGTTGTCTCGGCAACCTCATCCAGCACAATATGCGGACGGGTGAGTGTACGCCTTTGATTAGTGAAGAGCAGGGTTATCCTTACTCAAAATCGGGTACGCATGTCTCCGCAGTAGCGCATAAAAATACGCAGGGCGGTTGGGTTGCTGCCTCTATGGTCGGCTTTGAAGAAGACGGACAATCCTTGCTCGACCAAGAACTTGTCGTCGCAAGAGCTGACGCACAAGGCAATGTCACCGTATGTCGAATCGGACACCACAGAGCCGACGAACAGGCTCCATTCGATTATTGGGGAGAACCACATGCCTCAATTAGCCCAACGGGTACGCGCGTCATTTTTGGTTCGGATTGGAGTGGTTCGGCAGATGGACAATCCGTAGATACATACATCGTAGAGCTTCCTAGCTTTGGAGGAATTACGCCACCACCACCCCCACCATCTTCAGCCAATGCCGTAACACCCGGCGACATCAAAATTGACCCAACTTTTGAACACATCGGTATTTTATACAACATTAGCGATGACGAAAACCTTGATAGCGATCTTCAAATCGAATTTCGTGAGCAAGGCAATGGTGCCTACCGACAAGGTGCAGTTACGATGCGTAGTCACGATGGCTTGGTGATTGACGGTTCGACCTTTAATGCCAATCATCACGCAGGTAGTGCGATGTTTTTAGAGCCTAACACGACCTACGAAATTCGCTTAACACTCACTGACCCCGATGGCGGCGGAACCACCCAAACCGTCACTGCCAGAACAAAAGCCTATCCGGTTGAAACTTCCAATTACCGATACGTAGCACCCGGCAATGGTGGCGGAAGCGGTACTTCCGGCAATCCGTACCGCGGCTTACAAGCGGCTGCCGACAATGCTTCTCCGGGTACGACTTTCATCGTGCGTCCGGGCAATTATAGTGCATTCGAATTTAATACAAACGGTACGGCGAGTGCGCCCATTACCTTTAGAAGTGAAACACTACATGCAGCTATCATTGACGGTGCAAATACCTCGCGGGGTGTAATTACTTTAGGGGTGTTTGATGAAACTTTAGAACACATTATTATCGACGGTTTTCAAATACAAAACGGTAATTGGGGTATTGACGCACAAAATACTCAATATCTGACCGTTAAAAATTGCCGGATAGAAGATGTCACTTGGGGTTTTTATAATCGCAGAGAAAATGGCTTGGAACAGGACCAATACATCACCAATAACTATATAGAAGGTAGAACTAATTGGCTCAATGGTGGAACCAGCCACAGAGCCATTGATATACGAGGCAATCGAAATGTCATCAGTTTTAATACGATTAGAAATTTCGATGATGCGGTCTCCACTGATGGTGCGCCTTACGAGGTTTCTTATGCCATGGATATTCATAATAATGATATTCAAAATATGGCAGATGATTTGATTGAAGTCGATGGCACAGTTTCCAATACACGAATTTATCGCAACCGCATGTATAATGGCAGAGCAGGAGTGAGTGTTGCGCCTGTGTATGGCGGACCTTGTTATATATTCAGAAATGAAATGTATAATATGAGGGATGGATTCTCCGCATATAAAATGAATCGCGGACCGTCGGGTTTGGTCATTGTACACAATACAAGTTCAAAAGCGGGTAACGGTATGAGTTCGCCTGTTGGTTGGCAAAATACTTTTTTCAAAAATAATGTCGTCATTGGTGGTCGTTATTGTTTTGAAGAATTTGGTTTGGTGGACGGCAGTATTGATGATTGGGATTATAATGCCTATCACAGCACGCGCCTGGGTAATAATGTATTAGGACAGCAATGGTTTAAATGGGATGATGACAGATATGGTAATATCAATGAGTTGAGAAGTGGCACTTCCATTGAAACCAATGGCATAGCCTTTAGCTTAAATACCGACATTCGTAATGCAACACCTCCCGCTGATTATAGGGTTGAACACACACCGGATGATACTGATTTTGAACCGACAAATAACTCAAATTTTAGAAATAACGGTCTTCAATTAGATAATTTAAATGATGAATATGTCACAGACGGAAATCCTGATAGGGGAGCTTATGAGTTTGGCGAGACCTTACCTAAATTTGGTGCTGATTTTGGCATTACGCCACCACCGCCATCTTCAGCCAATGCCGTAACACCCGGCGACATCAAAATCGACCCGACTTTTGAACACATCGGTATTTTATACAACATTAGCGACGACGAAAACCTTGATAGCGACCTTCAAATCGAATTTCGCAGACAGGGTCAAAGTACCTTCAAAAAAGGTGCGATTACGATGCGCTCGCATCCGGGCTTGGTGATTGACGGTTCAACCTTTAATGCCAATCACCATGCGGGTAGTGCGATGTTTTTGCAGCCCAATAAAACTTACGAAATCCGCCTGACCCTCACTGACCCCGACGGCGGCGGAACGACTACAACTGTTACTGCCAAAACAAAAGCCTATCCTAAAGAAAGCAATAATTACAAATACGTTGTACCCGGAAACGGTGGTGGAAACGGTACTTCGTCCAACCCTTATCGAGGT
>CALIZI010000239.1 GCA_938028705.1 uncultured Saprospiraceae bacterium
AATAATTAAAATAAAATTATGTAGATAGTTAAATATTAATTTTTTACATTTTTCTTATTGCAATTTTTTAATATAAAAATAAAATTTTAACTTTTTTGAATTTCTATACTTTCTAATGTGGACTCAATGTTGAATGAATAAAAATGTTTGAATGTTGAATGCAATAATGCGATAATGAAATTTACAGGATTGCAATATTATCGCATTTTATCATTATTACATGGCATCATTGGTCGTCCGAATCATAAAAATTTTCGTCAAAATACTCTTCGTTGTGCAGTACATCCATGTATTCTTCATTGTCCAATTCCTTGACGGGACAATCGGGGCAAGGCACACCGGGCGGAAGGGTACTTGTCGCTGTCGTTGGTGCCGGATTGATAGTCGGACTTGCAGTCGCTGTTGGTGTCGGACTGACAGGTGCGGGTGGCTGATACGCCTGATAGCTTTGCGTCACCGAATATCCGGCATCATAAATTGTACCTTGTATGCGAAACAAAGCCCGACGATTCTGTCGGTGTTCTTCCGGCGAACAAGGCACACCGTCTGCACAGTGATTCAATAGTTGAGATTCGCCATAACCGCGCACTATCAGGCGATTACTACCGATACCTTTGCCCACCAAATAATCCGCCAAAGCCCGCGCACGTTGTTCCGAAAAAACCTGATTATAGGTACGGTCTCCCCGCGAATCGCAATGCACACCTATCTCCACCACCATGTCAGGATGGCTTTGCATAAAAGCTGCTGCATTATCCAAACGACCATAAGCATCAGGGCGAATATAGGCTTGATTAAAATCAAAATACGTAAAATTAGACGACAAAGGCATCGCATCACTCATCGACATATTAATCGGGTCAATATATTTATTTGTATAAGAAACCGGCTTTACAGGTTCCGGCGTATAAGTCTTCGGAGCGGGTGTAGGTGGTTCATAAGCCACAGTTGGTTCAGTGTATATAACCCTTGGCGTACTCGCCGGAGGTGGTGGCGTATAGACCGGAGTAGGCGTATAAACGGGTGCCGGAGATACTACCTTTGGTGCAGATGTGGCAAGAGCGGCAGGTGGTGTACCTGTATAATTCGGCGTAGATGAAGTCGTTGTCACAACAGGCACAGCAGCCAGCGTTTTAGGAATATACACCACATCTGCGGTACTAAACAATTCGGTATTAGAAAGCAAAGGCTCTATACGAATATCCTTCGTCTGCACTTCGTCGGTTGTACAAAACACGATGGTATTTTTCGGATATTCGCTATGCTCAACCACGAGTTCGTAACAGCAATTCCCAATAGCAGGCGGACTCATCTTAAATCGCCCGACGGCATCGGTATAAACCACACGCTGACCGTCACCACATTCACTATTCAGCACAATGCGTGTACGGTCCAAAGCCTTTCCGGTCGTACCTTTCAGCACACCTTTTATGTTGTAGCTTTTATAAAAAGAAAGTTCCAGAAAATTATCGCCCGGACACAACTCTACGGACTCCGGCGCATAACCAATTTTCGTAATCTTCACATCGCAGCAATCCTTCACATCCAGATTCAAAGTCGCTTTTCCGTTACTCGTCGTGTAGGCGGTCACATCTTTACAAATCGGCTCCACTTTCACGCCCGACAAAGCCAGACCGTCATAGCTGTCCGTTATTTTGATGTCCACACTTTGTGAAAATGTATTTTTCGTCAACAACAACACAATTACAACTATGCACCAATTTAAATTTTTCATAATCGTTTGATTAAATTCCAAAAAACAATCCCGATAGTTATCGTGGACAAATTCCAATTCAGACGTGTTCACGCAATATTTTTAGGATTTTGTATTTGAAATTTGAGTTAAAATCTATGGCTTCATGACGCAATTGTTTTATGGTTCAGTGGTTTCATCATCCGGTTGTTCTTTGGTCAACAACCGAATCACTACAATATTACGAAAAATCAGAAACTATTTATTGATTTTCCAACAGGAAAATTTTACAACAGGACAAGTTGACCGGAAATACCGTACAGCCGAGTTTTAATCGCATGTCACAATAATTAAAATTCGTATATTTTGATGTATAATTTTTATAAATAAAATAAATCATATCGTGACAGAAGTTGCCTGTGCGATTAAAATTAGCTTGACCAAAAAGGTACATAGTACCGCCCCTGTTTGTAGCAAAATGTTCCCCAAAATCTCCTAAGCTCCGTAGGAGCGGCACTGTTTGTACATTTAACGGTGTCGGTGCTACGCACCTTGATAGGTTTTGCTTGGGTTTTGGCTACAAACGGGGTCGTCCCGATAGCTATCGGGAAACGCATCTTGAACGACATAAAGCGAAATTTCATCGCTTACTATTTTAATCGCACAGGTCGGCTAAAGTCGTCAGTACAGGTGGCTTCAATTTGAATTATTTTTTTCTTGTTAAATAAAATTTTTATAAATTTTAATTTTTATAAATATTTTTTTTCAGCGAAACATGAATTGTGATTTGGAATTTGTGATTTGGAATTTATTTTTTGGTGCAGAAAATCCTTATCATCAGATTTAGCTCTATCGGCGACATTGTGCTGACGACCCCCATTGTGCGATGTCTCAAACAACAACTCAATGCCGAAATTCACTACCTCACCAAATCTACCTATCAAGACATCCTACTTTCAAATCCATACATTGACAAAGTATGGGCAATGAGCAATAACCTCAAAGAACTTTTCCCGGCACTCCAAGCCCAACAATTTGACCGCATTATTGACCTTCATCACAACCTCCGCACCCTGCGTGTCAAACTCCATCTTGGTGTGCCGTCCGCTTCTTTTCCAAAATTAAATATTGAAAAATGGTTACTTACAAACTTCAATATTAATCGCTTGCCTGATGTACATATCGTCAATAGATATTTTGAAACCGTCCAACCATTAGGTGTCAAAAACAATGATTTAGGATTGGATTATTTTATACCTGTGAATGAAGTTGTTCATGTCTCTGAATATGGATTTAAACGTGAGGAATACATTGCCTTCGCCATAGGTGCGAAATATGCCACTAAGCGATTGCCCGTCGAAAAAATCATTCAAATCTGTCGGCAAATTCCATACACTGTAGTCTTGCTTGGGGGAAAGGAAGACTATGAACATGGACAGCAAATTGTACAAAGCACAGATAAACTTGTGTTGAATGCTTGTGGGCAATTTTCGCTACATGGCTCCGCTTCGTGGGTGCAGCAGGCACGTCTGCTCATCACACACGATACCGGTTTGATGCACATTGGCGCAGCTTTCAAAAAGCCCATTATCAGCATCTGGGGCAATACCGTTCCCGCCTTTGGCATGTATCCTTACCAAACTGATTATCAGGTCATTGAAACTAAAAATCTAAATTGCCGCCCTTGCTCCAAAATTGGTCATCAGCAATGCCCGAAACAACATTTTAAATGTATGCAGGAGATTGATCTTGATGACATTAGCCGTAAAGTAATGGAGTATTGGAATTTGGGAAATGGGTAATAGGTTGGATAGTGCTATAAATGTAATGCCCTTACTTGCCTTGCATTTTGGAAATGCAAGGCAAGTTGCCCAATTTTCAGCATTACATTTGCAGGACTACCATCGGTTGAACAGGTCATTAGTTGAGCGGGTCATCAGGTTATCAAATTATTTTATTATTATAATTTTTTTATAAAAAATAATAAAATATTTATTTAGATAATATCATGTTCGATTTTTATTTAATGTATTTGGTGTCTATACTTGAATTTGGGCTAAAACTCGTCTGACATTTTCAAAATTCACCGATTGAACTCATATTTTTTCGGCAAAGTTTAAATGTCTGACGAGTTTTAGCCCAAATTCGGAAAAAATATCCCATTTCAAGCATGAACACATTTTTATTTTCAAAACATAACATTGTCAAGTTATTTCTTTAATATAAAAATTCACATTTTACTGAAATTAATATTAAAAAACAATAATTGAAGTGAAATATTCCGTACCGACGACTTTAGCCGTCGCAGGGAAAAACCAATCCACTTGACGGCTGAAGTCGTCAGTACAGTATCTCTTCCACTTAGCATATAATTTTTTCGATTGTATATTTGTAAAATAATCTCAAACATATTACCTTAGAGTTTTCTTAACATATTGAAAACCAAATTATACTCAATTATGAGAACACTCATCCCTCTGCTTTTTGTTTTAATCTCCCCTTTTTTCGTACATGCACAATCAGATGCTTGGTGTGGTACAATGGAAGGCTTACAACAACGTGTAGCCAATGATGCTGAATATGCAGCCTTCCGCCAAGCGGCTATTGACATGCCTAAAATAGATGGTATCCCCTGCGATGCTTCTAATACGGTCATTATTCCGGTAGCTTTTCACTTCGATGATTCTTTTACCTGTGCAGACCCCAGTTGCTTGTTGACCAAAGTGCAGGAGCAAATTGATGCCCTCAATATAGCTTTTGGTGACAATAGTGCTGTTCAACAAAACATTGATTTGGATGCGGTTTGCCCTACGGGTTATCCTTTGGCAGATGTTTCTACGGGAACCTGTATCGAATTTCGATTGGCAATACCACCTGCCGAACAAGGACTTGACCCTACTTGCGATCCCGCCATTACCGTAGGTCAGTTTAGTGGCGGTGTACAGACTGGTTTTGGTGGTGCCGGTGCCGCTTGGTCAGGGTATCTGAATATATTTGTTGTAGAAGCCGTAGCGATATTTACGATTCCTATTCCGGGTATTATTGGTGTAGCTGATGGTATTCCGGGTATGGCAAATGGTGACGGTGTGACGGTACTTGCAGATGCCTTTGGAGGTGTAGGTCCGGGTTGCAGTTCGGGCAATGATATAGACGTAGGAGCTACCGATGGTGCAAGTTTTTTCTTTACCGAAGGTGGAACTACTGCACATGAAGTTGGTCATTATTTGGGTTTGTATCATATTTGGGGCGATGACCAGCCCCTCATTCCGGGTACAGGTACACCGCCCTATTGTACGGGTGATGACAGTACAATGCCACAGGTCGGTCCTTTTATGGTAAATGACACTCCGCTTCAAAGCGAAGCTACGCCTACCAACGCACCTTGCCCGACCATTGCAGGTGCTACTTGTGCCACTCTGCCGGCTACTTGCGATGGTATGAATGACTACTTCCATAATTACATGGATTACTCCAATGATATATGTATGTCCATGTTTACAGACGACCAGTCTATGGTCATGAATTATTGGGCAAATGAATTGTTTGGTGGCAGCACTATCGGTACATTTACTTCTGCGCCCGATGCACTCACGACAATCTGCGAAATGCAGCCTTGTGATGTACAGGTGGTTTGCCCCGTAGCTACGGGCATAGATACACCCACCGATGCCTGTTCTGCGGACGGTACACAAACGATATGTATTACATTTGATATAGACCCGACGGGCTTGGTCAGTTTGGATATTAATGGTGAAGCACAAACGCCTTCCATTGACCCCGTAGCCCTGACAGCTTGTATAGACGTTACGCTTCCTGCCAATCAAGGTTGCGATGTCATTCCTCTCGATTTTGTATTGACGGCTACCTGTACGGAAGACGGCACTAATATTTTAGACAGTGCAGGTGCAGATATTAATGGTTCTTTGGGTACGATTAATGTATTTCCCGAACCACTCTTCATAGCCACTTCCGGCGATGGTATGTGTACTACCTTGACGGCTCAACTACTCTCTGCCGATGGTACGGAATGTGCTGTGCGTACAGCAGACTGCGATGGTGACGGCACTTCTTTAACGTTCAATTTTAATACTGATGTGACTTTCGCACCTCTAGATGCTTGTCCGCTTCCCGGCTTGACAGGGTCTATCGCTTGCGGAGGATGTGTCAGTTGTACTTCTGTGGCGGGTACACTCACTACGAGTGATGCCCTGACTGTTTGTGCATTGGATGGCAATGCTGATGTTATCAATGTCAGTACAAGCGGAGAAGCAGGTAGTAATTCGGGATGGTTGATTACCGATTCGGCAGGAAATATCCTCTCCGGTACTAGCGGAACGGGCAGTGCTGGAGTCGTCAATCAAGGTGCTACGACCTTTGCGCCCGACCTCGAAGGCGCACCGCCGGGAGCTTGCTCAATTTGGCTCATTACTTGGGATGGTACGCTTTCCGGTGCAGATATGGGCGATAATGCAGGTGGTATTGCCAGTGATATTTGTTTTGAATTGAGTAATCCGATTACCGTAACCCGCATGGAAGTTGACGCAGGTACTATCGCTACAAGTGACATCACTACGGTATGTGCATTGGACGGCGAGGCTGATGTGATTAATGTTACGGCAAGCGGACAAACCGCCACTAATTTCGGTTGGCTGATTACCGATGCCGCTACCGGAACTATTCTTTCGGCAGGCGTTGCGAATATGGGTGCTATGACCTTCTCCCCCGATTTGGAAGGTGCGCCCGTAGGTACTTGTCAAATCTGGTTAATTGCATGGGAAGGTACACTTTCGGGTGCTGATGAAGGTGGCAATGCCGCCAATATTTCCAGCGATATTTGTTTTGGATTGAGCAATCCGATTGATGTCATTCGTCAGGATTGTACTTGTGAAGAAGAGATTTTTTATATCGTTGATGCTGCATGTGATATGTCGGGAGCTACTATCGAATTGTTGGATGGTATGGGTGTGCCGATAGCTATGGTGCCGCTTGGTATAGATGGCGGTTCTGGGAGTTTCGGTGTATTGGATTGTGCAAGTTATAGCATCGTCATCAATGGTGCGCCCGATTGCTACATAGATGCTGGAGGAGATGTCGGACCACGCGCCTTCACCACCGACGGTAACGGAGCAACCACTCAAACCTTTAGTACGGCTGCCGAGAATATTCCAACTGTCGGAGAATGGGGATTGATTATACTGGCATTGCTGATGTCCATCACAGCAGTCTTAGGCATCAAACAACGTGCTGTGAGTGTAGTTGATTAGTGAATTGGTTGAACAGTTAATCAGGTAGTCGTGTTAACTTGACAATGTCATGTTCGATTTTTATTTAATATAGTTGGCATTTTGCTCTTGAATTTGGGCTAAAACTCGTCAGACATTTTCAAAATTCACCGATGATGTCATATTTTTCTATCAATGTTTAAATGTCTGACGAGTTTTAGCCCAAATTCGGAAAAAATACCCCATGTTAAACATAAATATATTTTTAAAATATGACATTGTCGTGTTAATTTATTGATTTAAAATATAAATATTTTTTTTAATTAATAAAATCATT
This sequence comes from uncultured Saprospiraceae bacterium, assembly GCA_938028705.1. Classification (GTDB taxonomy): domain Bacteria; phylum Bacteroidota; class Bacteroidia; order Chitinophagales; family Saprospiraceae; genus JAHDEO01. The sequence goes on from CALIZI010000239.1 coordinate 7,253, forward strand.
TTCAACGTTTTTTATACTAAAAAATAATATTTTATAAATTATATTTAAAAATATTTTTATCAATAATATTTTTAAAATTACATAAGCAAATTAGTCTGACTGACTGATTAACTGTTCAACCAATTCACCAATGGATAATACTAGGATAATGACCCTTCATCCACAAGGAAAAAAGGGTGTGCATATTTTGAAAAGAAGATACGATGTTATCAAAGAATTTATCGTCTCTACTATTGAGCAGCATGGTGAAATTTCTTATCAAGAAGTCAATGATTTGGCAGTCGAAAAGCTGACAGATACTTTTGACGGAAAAGTAGTGTGGTATGTGGTATCAGTAAAATTAGACTTGGAAGCCAGAGGTATTATTGAGCGAATACCTAAGACCAGTCCGCATAGGTTGCGGATGAAGAAGACGGAAATGTAAAATGTAGAATAATAAATGTAAAATGTAAAAGTGTATAACGTATGTATTTGTAAATTTTAATTTTATTTAAATAATTTTATAATACTTTTTATCTTGACAATGTCATGTTTAAAAAATAAAAATGCGTTTGTACTTGAAATGGAATATTTTTTCCGAATTTGGGCTAAAACTCGTCTGACATTTTCAAAATTCACCAATGAACTCATATTTTTTTTCACAAGACATTCAATAAAAATTAAATGCGATTGAGTATGACACACATAAGTGGATTTGTAATATTAAAATGCATCTTTGGTTTGATAAATACAAATTGTAGATACTGTAATGACTGCTTTAGCTGTCAAGTGGATGGCAATATTTCATAAAAAAATTGTTTTAAGTTAATAAAATATTATATTAAAAGCACACTTGACAGCTAAAGCAGTCATTACGGAGTCTCTTGCCGATCTTAGCTTTTTTTTGATTTTATATTATTATTTAATGTATATGTTTCACACTCATGCAATTTACTGGTAAAAAAATATTTTAAATGACAATTTAAAATCTCCAGCTATCCGTCTAACGTTGGACAGCTTGATAATCAGTGAGTTACAATCCCGTACCGATAGCTATCGGTATCGGGATGAAATTCAGGTTATTATGATAACTATGAACTATGAACTGTCCAACCATGAACTGCTAACCAAATCTCCCCTTTACATATTCACACATTAAACGTATTATCTTTTTTCAACTTTTGAAATAAAAAACTTATCATTCGAAAAAAATCATGGCTTAATATTCAATTTTATAAAAATGCCGTATTATATTTGAGTTTGATTCTCACAAAATTGCATAAAAATGTTATCTAAAACCTACGGGAGTGCGGTATATGGAGTTGATGCCAAGACCATAACGATAGAGGTCAATGCAGGCGGTCAGTTTCAGCAAGGTAAGCCGGGATACTCACTCGTAGGGCTGCCCGACAATGCTGTGCGCGAAGGCTATCAGCGCATAGAAGCTGCCATCAAAAATAACAAATATGAATTGCCCCGTATGCGTATTGTGGCGAATATGGCACCTGCCGATATTCGCAAAGAAGGTTCGTTTTATGATTTGCCGATTTGTGTGGGTGTACTTGCCGCCACAGGACAGGTCAATGATAGCGAACTTGCCGGTTATATTATGATGGGTGAATTGTCGTTGGACGGAAGTCTGCGTCCGATAAAAGGTGCGTTGCCGATTGCGATTCAAGCCCGAAAAGAAAAGTTTAAGGGACTGATAGTTCCTAAAGAGAATGCCCGTGAAGCCGCGATCGTCAACAACCTCGATGTGTATGGAGTGGAGCGTTTGGATGAGGTTGTTGATTTTTTTAATAATACCGGCGATTTGAAACCCGTAGAAGTGGACACACGCGAAGAATTTACCTATGCTCAAAATATTTATGAAGTGGATTTTTCGGATGTCAAAGGTCAGGAAAATATCAAACGTGCTATGGAAATATCGGCAGCGGGCGGGCATAATGTCATCCTTATCGGACCGCCCGGAGCCGGCAAAACCATGATGGCACGCCGCTTCCCGACCATACTCCCACCACTGACACTTTACGAAGCCCTCGAAACCACAAAAATACATTCGGTAGCCGGAAGATTAGCGTCCAATTCTGCGCTGATTACCACCCGTCCTTTTCGTTCACCACATCATACCATTAGCGATGTTGCCTTAGTAGGCGGCGGCTCCAATCCACAGCCCGGAGAAATCTCACTGGCACACAACGGCGTGTTGTTTTTGGATGAATTACCGGAGTTCAAACGCACTGTATTAGAGGTCTTGCGACAGCCGATGGAGGAGCGCAAAGTGACCATTTCGAGAGCAAAAATATCGGTAGATTATCCGGCAAATTTTGTCTTGGTGGCTTCCATGAACCCCTGCCCCTGTGGGTATTTTAATCATCCTGAAAAAGACTGCGTTTGTGGTTCGGGCGTGGTCAAACGCTATTTGAGTAAAATATCAGGACCGCTATTGGACAGGATTGATTTGCATGTGGAAGTCACACCGATTTCTTATGACCAACTGGCAGAAATGCGCTCATCTGAAAAAAGTGAAGCTATCGCCGAGCGTGTCGTCGAAGCACGTAAGGTACAACACGAGCGTTTTAAAGACCACAAAACCCTACACGCCAATGCCCAAATGCCAAGTCGTATGGTACGCGAGGTTTGTCAGATTGACCAAACGGGGCAACTTCTCCTCAAAACCGCCATGAAAAAATTACAACTTTCTGCCCGTGCCTACGACCGCATCCTCAAAGTAGCCCGCACCATTGCCGACCTGCAAAAAAGTGACGACATTAAAATGGAACATCTTGCCGAAGCGATACAATACCGGAGTTTGGATAGGGAGAATTGGATGGGATGAGGGTTTGAAATGTAAAATTTAAAATGTAAAATAATAAATGTAAAAGTGGTCGATAGGACGCAAGAGTTGAAATGTAAAAGTGACGATAGGACGCAGGAGTTAAAATGTAAAATGTAAAATGTAAAATAATAAATGTAAAATGTAAAAGTGGTCGATAGGACGTATTTTTATTATTTTAAAACAAATAAAATTTATAAATGATTTATTTTTAACAAAAAATACATTATAAAATAATTACTTTATTAAAAATAACATCATATCCTATTGTTCCCTTTTACATTTTAAATTTATTATTTTACATTTTACATTTCAACTCCTGTGTCCTATCGACCACTTTTACATTTTAAATTTTGTGTTTTACATTTTACCTTTCTAAGGTATTACAATTCGTCGAATAACGCTCTCCGTACCACTACGCAATTGGAGGAGATAAGTACCGGAAGCCAATCCGCGTAAATCGACAAGGCGTGTGTAATCACCCGCTTTTTGTTGTTCAAAACTCTGTTCGATTTCTTCTTTACCTTGTGAATTATAAATATTCAGATTGACATCCCCCACCTCTTCGAGCGCATAATGGATACGCAATAAATTTGATTCCGGATTGAGTTCGAGTTCATAATAATCCTCCCACGGGGTCAGTTGAACAGCACGTACCATAGAATAGCGTGTCTCGGTATTCGTAGAGCCGTACTTGATACGATAATAGACCTTCGGGGAGTTCAAAAACAAAGCTCCGTCGTCCACAAAAGAATAACTTTTGGGCTCTTTGGAAGGTTCTGCGCTCGTTCTTATATCAATTTCTTTAAAGTATATATTATTGGTGGAGCGTTGGAGTTCAAAAAACATTTGTTCGGTTTCGTTTTTGGCATCCATCATAAAATAGACCACATCCTCCTCCACTCTCGTATTAAAACTTTCAAGTTGGTTAATAAAAACCGGCTTGGGCGGTGGTGGTGGCGGAGTCACTTCTTTTTCTTTCGGAGGAATATAAACAGGAAGTGGTTTTGAAACAATTGCTTCCTTAGTTTCCTGACTATTTGACGGCGGCACTTCCACCTCTTTTTTGGGCGATTTCTCTCTCACCGGAATCGGCTTAGAAATAGGAGGCGAAACACGTACAGGTTCAGGTGGAACCGGATTTACAGAGGCAACGGCATCATAATTTTCGATACGAACGACATCGCCATTGCTCGGATTCCAGATGTCAAGATTGGCAGGTGGCGTAAATACATCATACGGACTGACCACACCAACCTCATCTGCATTATCGGTTTTGACAGTACGTGCTTCTACGCTATATTGGTCCACAAATATCCATTTGAATTGATTGAAGCTACCACTATTTCGCGTCCATGCTTTATCATCATTATTTGCCCGAATGGGTGCGCCCCAACAACCTTCACCTATATATACTGTACCGCGTTCATCATCCCGAATAAAGCCCGCATCGCTGCCCGGCTCCAAAGAAGGGCTAATGGGCCAAGTCGTTTTTACAGTATGGGCATCACATTCTACGACCATATCCACACCATGTTTATAGAACAGCGTAGCCCACGAAACACGTTGTTTTTCTTTATCGCGTTTGCTCTTGGTATGCGGACGAATGGGGTGATGATAATGTGCAAATTTCCAGATATTTTCGGGATTGGCTTCAAGGTCGCCTTCGAGCCATGCGGCTTGGTCGCCTCCGGCAGCTATCATCGAATTGAGGGTGTAAATCCGCAACAGATTGCCTCCAATATTGAACGCATAATAGACATGGCGATTGGGTGCATCAAAAAGTTTGACGAGGGTTTCGTTGGAATATTCATGGTTGCCACGCGCCGCGATAATGGGCGTAATGCGTCCGTCCTCAGAAATGGTCAACTGCCAGTCATCGAACCACTGGGGCCACTGTATGGAATTGTCGCTAGCTGTCATATCGCCTGCAAACATAACGCAATGCGGGCGTAATTTGGATACCAAGAGGTTAGCCTTCTGGCGCGACTTGCGATAATTTCGCGAGTCACCTCCGGCAATAATGGAAATACGCTCGTAGGGATTGTCGGGAGCAGTGGTGAAAAAATATCGTTCACTGACTCCCTCACTATCTTTGATGACAAAATAATAGGTCGTTCCGGGCATCAGGCTGGTCAGGCGTGCAAAATGATTGTCCATACCTTTAGACAAAATGCTATGGCTGTAATTTTGGGCATAAGTATAAGCCTCCCAATTGTTTCCGTAATCTTCCGTATCGTAATACACCACAGGATTGGTGCCGGAAACCTGCCCCCAACCAATCGTCATCATCGTGCTAGGGTCAGCGTTCCAAATACACCGATATTTATCTGTTTTTGCCGTTATATTTTTTGTACAAAAAACAAGCAAAACAAATAAAAATAAGTTTGATAAATATTTCATATTAAGTACAGTGACTGAATTAGTGAATGAATAAATCGCCGTTTATCCCACTTAATTCAAAAAGTATTGTCGGGGCATTTCTTTAACCACTCATTTTGTCCAAAATTCAGCTATTATCCGCAATTAGTATAACGGCACAAGCATTGAATCACAAAACTTTACAAAGTTACGTACTTTTATAATAATGACAGGTATATATTGGGAATAGTTAATCGGGTAATCAGGGTATTTTTGTCCGACTATTTATTTTCGTAAAAAATACTTATTTTCGGGGCTTATTTTATACTTAAATTGAATTACCACACTATCATGCAAATTTTATTAAAAACAATTACAGCTTTTATCATATTGATAATGATGCTTTTAGCTTCCTGTACTTCAGATCTATGCTACGAATGTTTGGGTTTTGACGGCGGAACAAGCGTAGGAGAACAAGACACGCTTATCTGTGCCGACCAATTTGATTCACGCGCTGCCTTCGACGACCAAGTGGAAATCTATGAGGCACTCGGCGGTATTTGTAATGAACAATGAAGCGTTTAGAAATGTAAAATGTAAAACACAAAATGTAAAATATAAAAGTGTCGATAGGACACAAATAAATGTAAAATGATAAATTCAAAATGTAAAATGTAAAAGTGTCGATAGAACATGAATAAATGTAAAATGTAAAACTCAAAATGTAAAAGTGTCGATAGGGTATGAAGTTATTTTTTGTTTTTTTCATTATTTTAATAATTAATTTTATTCATAATAAACTAACTATTAACACTATAAATGTTATAAAATAATTTTAATTAATAAAAAACATTCTCATTATGTATTTTTGAAATATAAAAAATATATTCTATCGACACTTTTACATTTTGAATTTATTATTTTACATTTTACATTTATTCATATTCTATCGATACTTTTACATTTTGAATTTATTATTTTACATTTTACATTTATTCATGTTCTATCGACACTTTTACATTTTACATTTTGTGTTTTACATTTTACATTTCAATAATCTCCCCTTCAGATTTCAATTTCATACACATTATAGGTTTTGTAAATTTCTCCTTTGATGAGTTCCATGCCACGCCGCATCATGTCATTGTCTTCGAGTATCCAACTGGCTTCGCCGTATTCTACACCGAGGGCTTGGGCAGCCCTGACCGTCTCGTAATACAGAACGGCATCAAGTCCTTTACCTCTGTATTTGGGCAAAATTCCGAGTAGCATGACACGCGCCCAAGTGATGTGTTTTTTCTGTGTAAACATCTTAATAAAATTGAAGGGCAAGAGCCGTCCGTTCATTTGTTTGAAGATGTAGTTGTAATCCAAAAGTGAAACGGCTGTGCCAATAGGCTTACCGTCAATTTCGGCGAAAAAGATAAGGGAAGGTTCGGCTATGGGTTTGAATGCTTTTACGTATTCATCAATTTCCTTATTGGTCATGGGTACGAAACCGTAATTTTTTTCCCATGCTTTGTTGTAAATATCCCGCAGGATTTCGATTTCACTTTTGAGGTTTTTCATATTTAAGGTTCTGATTTTCACGCCTGTACGCTCGCGTACAATTCTGTTGCCGCGCACCATTTTGGGGTCTTCCATCACGCGATTGGCATCTATTTTATAAGCAAATAAACCTTGTGATTTTTTGAATCCATAGTTTTCCATTAAAGCTTGGTAATAGGTGGGATTGTAGGTCATCCCCAATCGTGGCGACGTATCATAACCGTCCACCAGCAAGCCATAATCGTGATTGCTTGACGGACTTGCCGGTCCGTGCATGATGTCGCGTCCGCATTCTTGCAACCATTGTTTGGCAGTATCGAATAACAGATTCGCTACGTTTTGGTCGTCAATACATTCAAAAAAACCAAAAAAACCGGTCTTATCCTCGTGTTCTTTATTGTACAAATCATTCTGAATGGCAGCAATACGTCCGACCACCTCGCCTCCACGCATAGCCAAGAATAATTGCATGGTACCAAACTCAAAAAAGGAATGTTTAGGACTTAATTTTTCCTTGACATCCATCAAAAGTGGCGGCACCCACATCGGGTCATTTTTGTATATGCGCCAAGGAAAATGAATGAATTGCTTTTTTTGCTTTGAATTTTCAACCGACTGTATCTGTATCATAGTGTTTGATTTGTGTCGGGTAAAATTACGATTTTTTTTAAACAACATTATCGCATTTCAGCATTATCACATTACAACATTATCACACATTTAATCATTGACACCAATATCCCAAAACCAGCGGAAAGGTCTGATACGTTGCCCTTCTTTGAAGAGGTATTGTTCGTTGTTTTCATCCAACATCGGTACATGTGGGTTTTCTGCCAGTATCCATTTTAAGGAAATGGAAGCCATATCGTGTATGATTTTATTTTGAGAAATATGTCGTACACGTTCCGAATCAACACCAAAACTGGCTTGTGCAGTTTGGTAAAAAGGCAGGCTCTGCTGTACTTGAAAGGCTAATATACCATGCGAATGGTCGCAATATTTACATTCTGATAAATCGTAATATCCAAAGCGGGAAGGATATAAAGAATCCCTTACGGGCGGACGGATTTCAAACTCGGGATCGCCTGTCCACAAAAAATTTCTGACCGCAAAAAGTGTATTTTTATAACGATATTCAAATACAATTCTACTCGTCCTGAATTTATCCTCACCTGCCCAAGCAAAGATGTCATTTTCACCAATCAATCGCCAATTTTTGACTCCGATAGATATAATCCCCGTTGTTTGTGAGGTCTCCACATTGTCAATATATACTTTGTACGCATAGCCCAAACTATAAGGTCTTTTCGTCTGATTTTGAAAGGCTTGTATGAAAGGATTTTCTCGCAGTATGTCCTTCCTGCCCCATACCCCCAGTAGCCCCGCAGCTACCTGACCTTCCCAACGCGGCGCATCCGGTCCCCAACTGTTCCAAGCATAATATCCAGCCATTTCGATGTTCATTTGTGCAAAATCGCGGTATGCAAACAGGCTTCCTTTAAAACCGATTCGCTGAACTTTACTCCCCCAATTGACCGATAAACCGACCGTCCACCCGAAGTCTGTTTGGGCATTCAAGACCAAATACGTGTGGCAATACAAAACGAGTAATAGTATTTTTTTTATAATCATTTAATTTTGACAAGTTTATCCAAACGACAAAAGTAGTTGACACTTTTGGATTTGAGTTAAAAGTTAAAATAAAATTTAAATACTCCGTTTGCTAAACTTCAAAAAGTTTGGTCTCCGATAGCTATCGGAGAAGTAAGGTGCTGATTTTTAGCTAATTATAAATTTTAGTACCCTATCCACGTTTAGCAAACTTGAAAAGTTTACCAAACGGCTTACTTATATTTTGTGTAAAATTAATATCGTATAATGTGTCAACCAACCAGATAAACTTGTCAATTTTTAAGTCAATAGTCGTACCTCCCAAATTTTTAAATTCAAAATAAAATGTAACGCCGTCAGTCTGACGGCAAACCGCCGGGCTACCGTCAAGCTGACGGTGTTACATTTCGCCCAATTTTTGGGCTACATATTCAACTTGGGCTAGATTCGTTTTGTGCTACAAATAATCAGAACGACTTTTAATTCCTACACTTTCACAATAATATTCCTGCGGTGCAACAGATAAGCAAACAGCCAAATAAACATCGTAAAACACAGGGCAAAAGCAAAACTCGCTAATTTGGGTGAGAAAATTTGCTGAAAAACATCCGAATATAACCAAGCATATAAATTGGTATCGCCCCATTTGATAACTTGTAAAAACAGCTTCACAAAAACCATAGACAGGATATAACTGAATAAAGGATTTTTGCCGAATACTCGAAAAATCGAAGCCCATTTGACCATTTTCCGTTTGTCCACAAGCTCTATCAGGCAGAGCAATAAGAGGCTGACAATCGCTGTCGTGTAAAGTACATAAGAGCCTGTCCAAAGAGCTTTGTTGATGGGCAGTACGACATTCCATAATTTAGCGATGACAAATAATCCTATACATAAATACAAAATATGTAAAATTCTTGTATTGATATTTGCCTGCTGTTCAAACAAGTATTTACCTATCAAAAATCCAATGATGACCTGACTGATACCTGTAAGCGTTCCCAACAAACCCTCCGGGTCAAAGGGGATTCCAAAACCACCATATACATGTGTCTTTCCGACAAGCAAGATGTCAAGGTGACGACCAATATTATTTTCCAATGAATACGGATCGCTCCCACCAAAAAAATACAAAATGCCCCAATGCAAAAGCAAGAGCAGTACAGCCGCGACAATCAGTCCATTTCTTTTTTTGAGCAACACAATAAGCATCCCCGCCCCAAAAAACGACAATGCAATGCGTTGTAAAACACCAAAAATTCTCAATTTGGAAAGCGGCGTGAGATAAAACGGAAACCAATTCAGCAGCACTCCGATTAGGAATATCAGCCCTGCCCGTATCGTAATTTTCTTGATTAATTTGCCGGAATCCAGCGTATCCAAATGTCGAAATGATTGCGACATGGATAGCCCCACTACGAATAAAAAGGAAGGAAAAACCAAATCTGTCAGCGTACAGCCGTGCCATTTGGCGTGCAAGAAAGGCGCATATACATGCGACCAAGACCCCGGCGTATTGACAATAATCATCAGAAAAATGGTGATTCCTCTGAGTACATCAATGGAGACGATTCGTTGTTGATTCATAGTGAAGTGGTGATTGGTGAGGAAACAAAAATAAACAGGCGTACTACAAAAACAGCCCGAATCTGCTTGGCAGAGACGGGCTGTGTATTTTTAGTGAATTGTTCCGTAATGAATGCGATAATGCTGAAATGCGATAATGGTAGAATGTCATAAATTATCGCATTATCGCATTATTCATTCAAAATTTAATCTAAAACTTCTTCTACCTCATAAACGAAATATTTGGTGTCGCCAAATATATTGAATTGGAAGTATTTTTCTTTGTAGCGCAACTTCACGCGATGCCCTTCATCAACAGCTTTTTCTAAGGCTCTGATGACTTTATCATTCCCTCTTCTGACGGAAAATTCCCACATATTCGTTCCAATATCGCCATCTTCATCTTCCGTAAAACCACCTACATTAAGTTGCCCTTCGTAGGTCTTGATGACAAAACCTTTTTTACTGAGTTTGACGACATTACCTGCACGATAACCATCGCTGTATGTACCGAATACAGCAAATGAAGATATGGCAATACCAAGTAATAGGAAGATACCGAGTCCAAGAAATATTTTCTTTTTCATATTATACAATCGAGATTAGAAACTGGATTTGGATATTGGGGAATTAGGAAATTGGGTATTAGGTATCCCGATAGTTATCGAGATTTTTATTAAATAAATATAAAATATATTAAAACTAATCACTTACGATTTAAAACCGAATTTCCCAATTCCCCAATTTTCTTTGTCCAAAGTTTAATATTTGACGAATTTGCTTGTCGGTGTCACCGATGAGCATTCTAAAAATCCTCCGGCAATAGATCTTTAAAGTGTCCGTTCATACGGGCGCGGGTACGTAAGGTCTCAGCTTCTTTTACGATTGGAATCATGTGTTCGAGGTGTTCGAGCATGATTTGTTGGCGTTCCTTTTCTTCTGTTGTTTGTAAAAATTGTAATTCCTGATTAATAGAAAAACCAACATGATGTGCCAAACTATAGGTCGAAAACGTAGCCGGATCGTCCGGTATCGCTTTATTGATACTCATAATATCATACAATTCCCGCAAACAATCCAATATCTTCATATTTGTTATCACATCCGGTTCAGTCGTATAGTCAACCGATTCAATATCGGCACCGGCATACAACTTATCAGGTGCCTTCCGGTAAAATTTTTCCATTTTAAAAAGTCCGACTCCTTTTGTCTTGATGTCCATTTTACCATCCTCGTATTTTTTGGCGATTTCCACGAGTTTGATTTCTGTACCAAAATTCGCCAATCGCTTATCAAATAGGGGGGATATACCAAACGTAATCCCCTCACGCTCACAATCCTGAATGAGTTCACGATAGCGCGGTTCGAAAATATGAAGGTTCAGGTCTTCACCCGGAAAAACAACTAAACCTAAAGGAAATAATGGTAAAAAGCGGGTCATCAAATCATTTTTTGAAATGTAAAATGTAAAATGTAACTTGACAATGTTAAATTAATTTTTATTAAAAAATAAATAAGGCACTTCGGTCTGAATTTGACCTAAAACTCGTCAGACATTTTCAAAATGTCAGACGAGTTTTAGGTCAAATTCGGGGCAGATTTCTGATTTTAAGAATAAGCATACTTTTATTTTTTTAATTTAACATTGTCAAGGTAAAACAATAAATGTAAAAGTGTATAATGTGAATATTTTTTACAAAAATTTATTTTTAGTGAAAAATATCTGATACTTGACACTTTTATATTTTCATCACTGCACAAAGATGAGTGAAATGATTGACTTACAAGGTAAACAAGCTAATTCGGATTTTGATGTGAAAATAAAGAAAATCTTTATATCATCAGAAAATTAGTTGACGATTTTTTTTAATGTAAAATATAAAAGTATTTGTAGTACATGAACAAAATATTTGCAATTTTATTATTTTTAATAATTTAAAAACTAATTAAATAAAAAGAAACTGTCATTATTTCACATTATACAATTTTTACATTTTACATTTATTATTTTACATTTTATATTAAACTACATTTGCGAATAAAACTGTAATAATTGCGGACTGGTTTCTTTACTTTTAATGATTTTCAAAGTATCGTTGAGTCCATCAATAAAAGTTTGAAGTGTGGGCTTGGTCGCATCATCTACCACCTTCAAGCCTTCTTCAAGGTATCTGCGATAACCAACAATTGACCTCGTAGCCACCAGTCGTCGCCATTGCCATTGGTCCATATCGGTAGCAATCCCTGCCAGTTTTTCCATTGATTTTTGTACCATGAGGGGGTCGGCTTGAACAAGGAGTGCATCGTAGCCTTCCATAAAACTAAAGATAGAAAAATCATTAATTTCAGTCAATTTTTTCTCAAAGAAAGGCAAATATTTTACGTCTCCCGTTTCTGCATACATCGTGCCTACGGCATTCAAAATGTCTGAATTATCTTCATTCTCCAGTTTTTGGGCATAGTTGATTGCCTGTGTTTTGTCGAGTTTGGAGAGTGCATCCAATCCGGCACCTACACAAGGATAGGCTTGCTCATTATCAATGGCATTTTTGGCAATCGAAATGTATTGAGCATCACCCGTTTCACCGAGTTTGGCGATGGCAGCCGCACGTACTTGTGAGTGCTTATCCCCTTGTGCGAGTTTCGCTAATGTAGCCGCATCATCTGCCGGATTGCAAGCATTGAGCGCGAAATTTCTGAGTGTCCAATAGGGGTCATTGAGGGCATCTTTCATGACTTTTTTAGCGGCGGCACTTTCACTTTGAGCGAGTGCTTCGAGGGCTTCGCGCCTGTCCATATAGCCGCCGATTTTGTATTGATAAACGTATTCATCTTCAGTTTTGGTGAGTTCTTTTTTCTCACACAGCAGCATCTTATCGCCATCTACATTGACCAATAGCGGCTTGCCGGAAACAGGAAATGTAAAGGTCTGTTTGCGCTCTTCAATGACGACTTTGTGGCGTGTAGGGGTTTCATTATTGGTTTCATTATTATAAATATCAATCGCAATCGGGAGTTCGTAAACGGCAGCATTATCACTCGTATTTTGAGTCTGTTCTATCGTGACACGCACCTCTTTGCGTAGCTCGTCGTACTCATGGCTAATCTCCAAATTAGGATGCCCCGGCTCGAAAAACCATTGATTAAAAAACCAGTTCAAGTCCTCGCCCGTCACATCTTCATAAGCCAAACGAAGCTCATGCGCTTCTACATCAGTGTATTCATTTTTGGTCAAATAATGATTGAATCCGGCAAAAAAAGCATCGTCGCCAACATAGTTGCGGAGCATGTGCAGTATCGCGCCACCTTTGTTGTAGGAGTGGGCATCAAACATATCTTCTTTGCTCTCAAATCCGAAAAATATCAGCGGATGTTTGAACATACGCGCCTGATTCATGTAGCCGCTAATTTCGCCTCTGCGATGATTTTCTGCTTCCTCTTTTCCGTATTTATGTTCCATCCAGAGGTATTCTCCGTAGTTGGCAAAAGACTCGTTGAGCGCGAGATTGGACCAGCTTTCGCAAGTCACCAAATCGCCGAACCAATGGTGTATCAATTCGTGTGCAACTATTCTTTCATTATGATTATCAATGAGTTCGCGGTTGGTTTTTTGTACTTGGTCATAAAAAATGACACCCGTTGTATTTTCCATAGCACCCGACACAAAATCGCGTACGACGACCTGCGAATACTTTTGCCACGGATATTTCACACCTGTAATGTCGGAGAAAAACGTGAGCATTTCTTTGGTATTGGAATAAATGCCTTTGGCAGACGCTTCATACTCCGGCTCTACCCAATATTCGAGTGGTATGCCATTCCACGAATCTTCAACGACAGCAAATTCGCCTATGGCAAGCATAAACAAATAAGGTGCGTGTGGCTTATCCATCACCCAATAATCGGTACGTGTACCGTCTGCGTTTTTGTTCGATGATTTGAGCAAGCCGTTGGAGAGTGTTTTGAAACGGTCTTCAATGGTCAGGCGCATTTCTTGGGTGCATCGCTCATTGGGCTTGTCGATGGTCGGAAACCAACATGAGTTGTACTCCGTTTCGCCTTGCGTCCATATCTGCATGGGCTTGTCGGGATCTTCATTGAGTGGGTTGATGAAATATAAACCTTTTTCGCCTTGTATGGCTTCGCTCGGTACGGTTTCTTCCAGTTCGTTGGGCTTGGCAGTGTAGTCAATGAAAAGGGTGTATTCTTCGTTGGGTTGGTAGGTGCGTCCGAGATTGATGCTGAGTTGGAGATTATCGTATTCGTATTTGAGGTCGCGTTTTTGTCCACCTGTTAGCATCGCAACTTTGTGAATATCAAAACCTTTGGCATCCAAGACGACTATATCGCGCGGGTAAAAATAAGGTTTTAAGGTCAGTTCGGCTTGTCCGATGACGTGCTGTTTTGTCCAGTCGAATTTGAGGTCGAGACTCGTATGTACGAGGTCGCTTTTTCGGTGGTAGGTCTCTTGATACTCGGGGAGTTGGAATTTTTCATCGTCCGTCATTATGGGCGCAGAAATGACCATAGTATCCAAATTACGAAATTCGGTATCAGCTACGATGATGTCGGAGACCTTTTTGGTTGTCGTGCATCCAGCAAGGAGCAGTGTAAGTATGATAAAACTAAATATGCGATTCATAGTTAATTGGTTGATCAGGTAATTAGTTTGTTGGGTTAATTTGCCGATTCACTTTTACTTGAATGAATACAATAACCCGTCTGCAAAGATAGTATTTTACAGGCACATTGTTTTGAACGCTTTGGGTAAGTGGGATAGTATAAAGTGAAATAGTTTTGGACGTGAAATGGTTTTGGTTTTTTTGATAATTTTATACGCCAAGCGCAACCTTCAACTATCCACCTATTTAGTGCCGATAGCTATCGGCAGAGTGGAAAACCAATATAGATACCTGACCCCGATAACTATACGGGGATAATGCACTAACATCGTATCGTACAAACGTGAACACAGGCTGGAAGCACTGTGCTACGGACTTATGCAAAAGCGTTTTTTAAAATAAAAAAGACCTCGTTATTCGATGGCTTTTTCATATAGAATAAAAACCCTAAAAGTAAACGTCATTCCGCATTGATACGGAATGACGTTCACTTTTGGTATTTTTTATTTTTACATTATATAAAAAATACATCACATATTTTACATTTCAAAATACTTTACTGTGCGTACTCAAACCACTTGGAAAGATTCGGACATTGCTTATAATCATCGACAATATTGATGTAAGTTTTGGCGGCTTTTTTGTCTATCCAATCGCTGAGATAAACGCTTTTCTTTTGCTCAATGGCGGCGGTTTGGATTTTGGCGTAGTCGTTTTTGAGATTGGCTTTGTGTGGTTCGGAGTAAGCACGCATATTGACGATGCGGTAGTGGACTTCCTGACGGGCATCGTAGTATTCGAGTGGCTCGGAGATGTCACCGATTTCCATATCGTCTATGGCAAAATAGACTTCCGTAGGCAAATCACCGACCGAATAGAGGGTAGTACCGGACTGCGGGTTGAGCATCATACCGGCGTTGTTTTTGGTTTCTTCATTGACAGAATAGAGCTTGACAGCGCGAGTAAAACTCATGGAATCGGCAAGTATGAGGGTACGAATAGAATCGAGTTTGGCTTTGGCTTTGTCTCTGTCGTCAAAGGTGATTTCGGGCTTGGCAAGGACGTGACGGGCGAATACGGTGTTACCGCGTCGCTCAACGGCTTGTATAAAATGGTAGCCAAATTCGGTCTCTATGATGGGCGAAATTTCTTTGTTTTTGAGTTTGAACAGCGCGGCTTCAAACTCCGGCACCATCTGTCCGCGACGCACCCAACCGAGCGAACCGCCTTGTGAGGCAGATCCTTTGTCGTCAGAATCGGCTTCGGCAACTTTACTGAAACTTTCACCGCCCTCGACGACCCGCTTGCGGAGGTCCACGATTTTATCATAAGCCCTTTGACGCTCCGTTTCATTGACTTCGGGCTTGAGGACCAACTCGGCGAGTTCGACCTCTGCACCAAAATACGGAAGGCTATCCGATGGAATATTACTGAAAAAATCGCGCACTTCGGAAGGGGTCACGACCACATCCTGAACAACCAGACCTTGCATACGCTCGGAGAGCATTTGGGCTTCCATATCGCGGCGATATTTTTCCTTCATTTCGAGGATGCTCATGCCGTAGTATTTTTCAAATTGCTCGACATCGCCACCCATCATGGTCAGGATGTAATCTACGCGAGATTCGATTTGCTGGTCAATTTCTTCTTCACTCACGAGGACACTATCTTTGTCGGCTTGCGCCAATAGGAGTGATTTGACGAGTAGCTGGTCGGCAATAATGCAACGTGCTTCGGGTGGCACCGAACCTTGCTGGGCTTCGGCAAGCCGAAATTGTTCATCCACCTCAGATTGGAGGATGATGTGGTTGTCCACCACTGCTATGATTTTGTCCAGTAATTCTTGTGCGCCTGCATTGACTGTAAACAATGCCGCTATGAAGATGATGATGAGTTTTTTCATAATTGAGTAGTGAGTAGCGAGTAGCGAGTAGTGAGTAGTGAGTGACGAGTAGTGGGTGATGAGTAGTATATAATATAAATTACAGACTTAATTACTCATTCACTTGATACTCTACACTCGTTACTCTACACTCGCTACTCACTACTACTAATATATTTCAATATTTTTATTATCTAATTCTTTTTGATATAATTCTTCTTGTTTGGTTTCAATGAGTTGTGTTTTCTTTTTTTTGAGTAGGATTTTTGAGATGTCATCCTGAACATAAGAGAGTGGGGCAGTGCCGCCTTTTCTGAGTACCTTATTGAGTCTCAAAAAGTAGCGGTGTTTTCTGTCTTTTACATAAATGTCGCGCTCTCCTTCTTTGTAATATTTATCCTTAAACGAATCACCGGGCAATTTCGTTTCCAGTTCGGATAAAGTCGTCCAGCCCAAGCTGTCTGTCATATTGTGTTCTATGGCATTTTTGAGGGCATAATTGACGAGGTTTTTGTGGTAACTTTCTCTTTTAAGAGTCCACCAGCGTTTGAGGTCACCGACTCTGTTTGCATTGCGTTTTACTTTAATGTAATAACACTGAGCAATATGGTCTTGAAGTTCGTATTTATCTTTGTTTTGGTCATAATAATTTTGGAGTTCTTGCATGGTGACGGTGGTATCCAGTTCTGTTTTGAGGAGTTCCTGCTTATATATGTTGAGCATAAGCGATGCCCGATAATTGCTGACCAAGCGTTCTATGTTGACATCTTCGGAAGTGTTGCCCTCGGCAGCATGAGCCAGCAGTCTGTCGCGTACCCAGTTTTGTATGTAGTTATTGACAATTTGTGTACTGTCGGCAGGTGTTGTGTTTTCATTAATCAATCCATCCAAATCCGAAAAGTACAATTTTTCACCATATACACGAGCTATTGCTTGTTCGCCATTTTGTGTAGATTCCGCCTTGTCACAGGCATATAAACAACAGATTGATGCAGTAATAAAGAGTAAGTGTTTTAACATAAATGTGTATTAGTTCATGGTTCATGGTTCATAGTTCATAGACAAAATCGCCTCTGTCAGACGCTTGATCCTATAAGATTTCCAAAAAATCTTATAGGATTTTTAACTGGACTTTGGATATTGGGGAATTAGGAAATTTGATATTAGGTATCCCGATAGTTATCGGGATTTTTATTAAATAAATATAAAATTAAATTAATGTTTTTTAATTTTAATGAAAATAAAATACCTGATAATCAATTACTTACGATATAAAACCGAATTCCCCAGTTACCTAATTTCCAAAATGTCCAAAGTCCAGTTTTTAAGTTCTACCGAAAAGGTAATTTTTTTATTTGTTTAAATTAAATAAAATTTATAAATATTTTGTTTTTAATATAAAAATATTTTAATTCATAAAAAACTATGCTACCTGTCTAACGTTGGACACTTTGATAGTCAGCTAGTTACAAACATGTTAAAATTCAAGTGATTGTAACAACTATGAACTATGAACTATCCAACCATGAACTGATAGCCAAAAACTACCCTCGCATTTTGTCTATGAACTATGAACCATGAACTATCAACTATTTAATTAATTGCTTGAAAACTTCTTGATTTACTTTAACAGGATATTCTTTTGCCAATTCTGCGACCCAGCGTTTTTCAAGTTCTTCCTGATAATCAGCCACCACATAACCTCTTGCTTTGTCAAAAGGTTTTTGTTCGGAGGGCAGGATTTCATCAATTTTGACCAAGCTGGCTTTATTATTTTCAATGGTAGGTGTAGAGAGACTTCCCGCCTTCCAAGCCAAACCTTTGACTGCCGGATTGCTGTCGTTTTCGACAGTCGATTCTTTGACAGTGAGGAGTTCGGCTTTTTTATTGATTTTTTTGAGTATCGTAGCCACAGGTTTTTTACGTGCCAATCTCGCAGTTTTTGCAATCACTTTCGGGTCGGTAGTATTAATGGTATAAGTCGTGATTTTTGCACGTTTATCCCAAGTATAATTTGTTTTATTTTTTTCATAAAAGGCTTCCAAACCTTCGTCATCTTGCGAGGCTTTGTCCCATACTTCGCGCTTGGTGGCTTCAAATAACAGGATGCCTTCTTCGTACTCGCGCATCAGCGACCTAAACTCAGGGTATCGCTCCGACAGGCGATTTTTTTCATATTCGGTGGCTTTTTCGCCAACCATTTTATCCAACATATCGGTAGCAGCTTTTTTCGCGCCGCTTCTTCTCATTTGCAATCGCGCATTGCGCTCTCTGATAAGGTAAGCATAAAAATCAGATGCCTTAATGGTTTCTTGTCCGATAGTAAAAAGCGTTTTATCACCACCTGTTTCGGGTACTTGCCAATTGTGTTTGAGGAAATTACCGTCTTTGCCCAATGCCTCAATCACCGCATTTTTATTGGCTTCATTAAATTTAAATCCTGCCTCTTTTTTTATTTTTTCGGTAACGGCATTTTCGGCAGCGGCATACCTTGCATCCCGCTTGACTTTATTGAGCAATACCGATTTGGAGGCTTCATAATCACTCACATCCGGTTTTCCTATTCGCTTAATAATGTGCCAACCGATGCTGCTGCGAATCGGCTCGGTATAGTCACCGTCTTTTTTGAGTGCAAAGGCAGCGTCTTCAAAAGCAGGGTCATACATATTGATACCGAAGCGCGGAATCACACCGCCTTTAGGAGCCGTTTCGCCATCGCCCGAATTGGCTTTGGCAAGCGTAGCAAAGTCCGCACCCGATTTTATTTGCTTGTGCAGGTCTTGGATTTTGGCTTTGGCGGCTGCCTTTTCTTCGTCGGTGGCTTTTTCACCTACTCTCACCAAAATATGCGCCGCATCCATCTCCCCTCTTGCCGGACGACGACTCAAAGGCTTGATAAGATGATAGCCCGTATTGGTGCGTATCGGTCCGGCTACCTGCCCCACAGGTGTATTGTAGGCGGCACTCTCAAAGTCGTATAAATCAGGCAATTGTAAAGCGGCAATATAGCCGAGTTTGCCGTCATTTTTGCGAGAGTTGTGCTGCGACCGCTTGCGGGCGACTTCACCAAAATCCGCTCCGGCTTCCACCTCTTTTTTGTATTTTATAATGTTTTCGTATGCTTTCAGCGTATCGTCTGTGAGGATTTTTGTCATAATGTGTTGTATTTCCACATCTTCCTGCGACCTGTCGAAAGTCTCACGCACCAGCTTTTCTGTGACCTCTTTATCCATCAAATAAGTGTTCGACAATTGGCGACGGTAAGTGTCCAATTCTTTTTGAAAAGCAGCTTCCTCACCCAAACCCATATCGCGGGCTTTCTTCACCTTGAGCTTGAATTTTTTGTACAGGTCGAGGTACTCCTCCAATGATTCTTCGCTGAAATCAGCATCAGTGGCATTGGTCTTTTGATAAATATAGGTAAATTCAGAAACAGGAACTTCCACATCATCACCTACGGTAAATAAGACCTCATCAGACTGTGCAAAAATAAATTGACAACAGCACAGGAGAACAATTAGTATAATATTTTGCTTTGGCATTTTTTTTATTAGTTTACAGAGTTTATTAGTTGATAGAGTTTGTAAAATGTTTGATTTTTAGGATAAATTTTTCGCAAAAATAAAGATTTTATGGTGCAAAATCCAATCCATTCTTGTTTATTAGCTTGTATTCTACTTTCTTTGTTTTTTATTTTTATAAATTTTTTTAAATAAAATTATTTTTAAATTTATTAT
Organism: uncultured Saprospiraceae bacterium; assembly: GCA_938028705.1. Classification (GTDB taxonomy): domain Bacteria; phylum Bacteroidota; class Bacteroidia; order Chitinophagales; family Saprospiraceae; genus JAHDEO01. Next base: position 27,395 of record CALIZI010000239.1, read on the forward strand.
TTATTGAAAATAAATATTTTATAAATTGTTTTTATTATAAAATAACGAAAAACTTGTTTGCTAATTACCCGATTAACTATTCAACCTATTTCCAATAATGGCTGAAAAAAAAGATACTTCGCCTCCCGCTTACGATGTGGCACTTGCCAAATTGCAGCATTATTGTGCCTACCAAGACCGTTGTCATCAGGAGGTGCGGACTAAATTATTGGATTTGGGCGTGCGCGGACACGAGTTGGAGATTATTATAACGGAATTAATCCAAGAAAATTTTTTGAATGAAGAACGTTTCGCGCGGTCTTTTGCACGCGGCAAATTTCGCATCAAACGCTGGGGACGCATCAAGATTAAAATAGAACTGAAAAAGCGCGATGTATCAGCCTATTGTATCAAAAAAGGCTTGTCGGAAATTGATGACATCGAATACTACGACACCCTCGAAAAAGTCATTCTAACGAAAAAAAAATCACTCAAACCGGACACCGAATTTAAACAAAAATATAAACTCGTACAACACGCCATGAGACGAGGTTTTGAAACTGCCTTAGCGTGGGAAGTAGTACATGAATGTTTTAAGTGAGTAGTGAGTAGCGAGTAGTGAGTAGCATGATTCGATAAACTCGTCAACTCGCTACTCACTACTCGTCACTCGCTACTCACTACTCGCTACTCTCTACTCAAAAAATACCTTTCTAAATAGGTTTTCCATGTTGATTCGTTGAAAGTATCTGCCATGTAAGCGATATAGGTATCGGGGCGTACCAAGATAAATAATTCGGAACGTACACCCAATTTTTGCCAAGCCGGACTTAGTTTTTGTTCTACGATATTGACGGGAAAAGGGAAGGTAGCTTGAATATTCGCTGCGGTTTTGGGCGCGAGATTTTGCTTGGCAATGTGCAGAATATGGAATTGAGCTGCGCTGAAATGGAGGTAAAAATTCGGCTCAATGTAAGGGAGACGTTCTCCGGCTTTGAACTTTAGTTTTTGAGTAGCATCGGAAGCGGATAGTGAACTTTTGGTATAGTCGTAGCTGGTTTGTGAGAATGTTTTGAACAATCGCGGTTTGATATTTTGAGTAGAAAACAGCAAACGCATGACATTGAGCATCACGTATTTTCGGAAGCGCGAAATGAACCAACCACTACCCGACATGAGCGTAAAACCTCTATCCGTAAAACCCAACAACCACTTGGCAAAAGGCAGACGTTCTTCATTATACGTATCCAACAAATCAGCATTGGCGTAGCCTTTGAGGTGGTAGGCAAGTTTCCATGCTAGGTTGTGTGCATCCTGCAATCCGGTGTTCATGCCTTGCCCTCCGGCGGGGCTGTGTATGTGTGCGCTATCGCCCGCAAGGTGGACGCGACCTTTCGAGAAATTGTCAACACAACGATGATGCAGCTTGTAAATCGAAAACCAATTGACACCTTCGTACTCCAGTTTCATGCGGCTACAACGACTAACCTCCGCTTTAATATCTTCAAATGTAATATCTTCTTTGTCAGCATATTGTGGAAGTAATGTGCCTACCAAGCGGAATTTATTATCACCTTTCATTGGAAATATCGCGGTGAATGTTTCGTCGGAAGGCGCGAGCATCAGCTTACGCGAATCGAAATCATTGCTAAGGTGAACATCAGCAACATAAAATTTATTCTCATAAGTTCCACCTTCAAAACTGAAGTCTTTTTGATGCCTGACAGGGCTTCGCGCCCCATCGCAACCGATGATGTGCTTGGCACGTATGGTTTCTTCTCCTGTCTCGGTTTTTACTTTTGCCTCTACATAATCAGCATGTTCGGTGAGTTTGATAAATGAGGTATTCCACATCACCGTTTTGTTGTGTGCTTGTAGATTTTCGTATAATATCGTCTCGTTTTTGTTTTGTTCAAATACGACCATCATATACGGAAAATCCGATAAGTCTTCGCCAATATCATCGAATACGGCACTCGTTTTTCGTTTGCCATTGGAATATACATGAAAACCATTAATTTTGACGGCGCGTTCCAGAACTGTATCCGCAAGTCCGAGTTGCTGATAGAGTTCCATGCTGCGTGCCGAGACCGCCAAGGCTCTTGATTCAACAGTTGGTCCGGCTTTGCTGTCCACAATGATGAAATCAAGGCCAAAGCGTTGTAATTGATTGGCAGCCATCAGCCCCGTAGGTCCTGCACCTATAATAAGTACGTCTGTTGTCATAGTGTTGTAGTGTTATTGTGTTGTTGTAGTCAATCAAATTTAATAATAATTGTTCAATGTATAACTTGATAATGTCATGTTCGATTTTTATTTAATATAGCTGGTGCCTGCTCTTGAATTTGGGCTAAAACTCGTCTGACATTTTCAAAATTCACCGACAATCTCATATTTTTCTGACAAAGCTTAAATGTCTGACGAGTTTTAGCCCAAATTCGGAAAAAAATATCCCAATAAACATATTTTTATTTTCAAAACATGAAATTATGTCAAGATAAATGTTTAATGTAAAAAAATGACTATCACTGTACATCCTAATTTCCGGGCAGAAAAAGCATATATCATTCATGTACTCATGGAGGTGTATCTGGGATTGGAGTATTCATTGGAAATGGGAGAAGTGCATGAATATCAAATACGATTGAACAACGGAAATACCCTGACACTCAAAGATGATTTTTTTAGATATTTTAATAATAAAGAAAATTATTTAGATAAAAAAAATATTCCGCAAGATGTTGACCGCATTGATTCGTCATTTTCGCCGGAAGGTGATATAATTATTATTTTTGGCGATAAAAATATTGATTATCAGTCAGATAAAATTGATTGTAAGATAGATGTATTTGCCGGAGCATTTTTTATGCTGAGTCGTTGGGAGGAGTATGTGGATCCGAAGCGGGATATGCACGGGCGTTTTCCGGCTGAGGCTGCGTTGGCGTTTAAATGTGGTTTTTTGGAGCGGGCTGTGGTGAATGAATATACGGAATTGTTATGGAATATGCTGACGTATTTGGGCATAGAGGAAGAACGACGGACGCGATATTTTTCGACCTTGCTGACGCATGATGTGGACGAGCCTTACCTGTGGCGCAATCGCTTGTCGCCATTCAAAACGATTTTGGGTGATATTTTTAAAAGAAGAAACCCTGCGGCTGCCCGTCAGCATTTTTCATATTTTAAAGAAAAAAAAGACCCCTTCGATACTTTTGATGCCTTGATGGATGAATCGGAAAAACGAGGTTTGCAGTCGCATTTCTTTTTTATCGCTGGCGGCAATACACGTTATGAAGGCAGGTATAAAATTGAGGATACTTCCATTAAAGAACTCTTCACACGCATACATAAGCGCGGACATGCGATTGGCATACATCCGAGTTATGATACCTACCGAAGTGCATTGATGTTGGATAGTGAAATAGAGGCTTTGCAGGAAGTCTCACCACAGCAGGTCAAGACAGGACGACAGCATTTTCTGCGCTTCGCTGTGCCGCATACATGGCAGGCATGGGCAGACAACAAGATGGCATGGGATAGCTCTATGGGCTATGCCGCAGCAGTGGGTTTCCGATGTGGTACTTGTTATCCGTTTCCGGTGTTTAATGTGCTGACATGCAGGCAGTTGGATTTAATTGAACGTCCTTTGTGCGTTATGGAAGTGAGTTTGTTTTCGGAACAGTACATGGGCTTGAGTCAGGCGGAGGCTTTAGCGAAAATCCGGCAGATGATTCATAGAGTTCGACGGTATAATGGTGAATTTGTGTTGCTGTGGCACAATTCTAATTTGGTGCTGAATGGTGTGGATTATTGGACGACTTACCGGAGGGTGTTGGGGGAGTTGCGGGTGGCGAGTTATGAGTAGCGAGTAGCGAGTAGTGAGTAGCGAGTAGCGAGTAGTGAGTAGCGAGTAGCGAGTAGTGAGTAGCGAGTAGCGAGTAGCGAGTAGTGAGTAGCGAGTAGTGAGTAGTGAGTAGCGAGTAGTGAGTAGCGAGTAGTGAGTAGTGAGTAGCGAGTTTAGAGTAGTGAGTTTGACGGGGCGGTTGAAACCGCCTGTACTAGGGGAGTTTGTCGAAAAAGGTGATGGTGTCGGAGAGACTTTCGAGGAAGCGAATATTGGGTGTGATTTTGATGTCTGCTTCAGTGGCTTGATAGCCGGATAGCAGAATGCTGGATTCGGGGAAGCCTGTGGAGAGGTGATTGATGTAGGTAGGGATAGGCATTTTATTGAACGAAGGGGAGAGTATGGTATAAATAAATTCGGGTTGGTGTATTTTGTATGCGGTGCTGAGTTCGTCAATAGGTATGTTTTGACCGAGATAAATGGCTTTTTTACCCCTGATTTTCAGTAAATAATGAACAAAAAGTAGGATGAGTTCCTGTATTTCTCCTTCGGGCAGATAAAGCAGGAAGGTTTGTGTACCTTCTTTGTAGCACAAAGGCTGTTGGTCAATAGCAACGATGATTTTTTGACGAATCAGGCAGGTAATAAAGTGTACTTGTGCCGGCTGGATGGAACCGGAAAGCCAGAGCGGGGCAAGTTTGCTGAGAAAGGGATTGATGACTTCCAACATGGTTTTTTCAAGACCGATTTGCTTGATGTTGGTAGAAATAATGTGGCTGAATTTGTACTCATTCATTTCTATCATAGAGATGGTGAGTGCATCAAGTTCGGTGACATGTTCGGTATTAAATTCAGATATGTTGGCAACTTGTTTGGAGATTTCTTTGTCCGACATTTTGGCAATTTTGGAGATTTTTATACCATTGCGGTTGAGTAAGCCTACATTGAGGAGAAAACGAAGGTCATCATCGGTATAATAGCGTATATTGGTATCTGTACGATTGGGACGTATCAACTCATAGCGTTTTTCCCATATCCTAATGGTATGGGCTTTAATGCCGGAGAGTTGCTCCAAATCTTTTATGGAATATACTGCCATTGGTATTGTGATTTGTAATTCGTTGATTCGTGATTTGTTTTAAAATTAGAAAAAACAAATTCAAAATTCCAACGATATTCAATATTGGACTTTGGACAGAGGAAATTGGGGAATTTGGAAATTAGGTAAAATCCTATTTTTTAGATTTTTATACAAAATAATTAATCAAATACATTATTTTAATAATAAATATTATTCAATTGATTATCAATGAATTACAATTTTAAACCTAATTTCCCAGTTACCTAATTCCCATTTTGCCTAAAGTCCAATTCAATATTTTATTGGAATTTAGTGAGTAAATGGGAGAAATATTTTGCTTTACAAAATATTTAAAAAAAACTATCTTCTCTTGTTTTTGAACATGCTAAACAACTATAAATCAACGAGATATAAAGTGATTGATCATGTTTCGAGTAGTGAAACACTTTTTTCACAAAAAGGTTTAGAGAGTATTCCTGTTCTTGGTGTTGAGGTGTTTGGTATGCCGGAAGAGGGATTCGAGTCTCCACATATTTAGCGGTGGCGTAATGAACCGATAGAAGGACGTGAAAGCTATAATGCTCTGACTTCGTATCAATTAGCGTGAGATATTGCAGAGGGTATCTTGCGAGACTGCCAAGCAAAAGCATTTTTAAAATAAAAAAAAGACTAGGTTGGCTCGTCAACACGTCAACACATCAACACATCAATATTATGAGAGCTTTGATAATTTTTATTAAAAATCCAGAAAAAGGTAAGGTAAAAACGCGCTTGGCGGCTACGGTAGGTGATGAAAGGGCATTGGAGGTGTACAAGGAGTTATTGGTGCATACGCGGCGTGTGGCTGCTGACGTGGAGGTGGATTGTTTGTTGTTTTATAGTAATTATGTGGTGCCGGATGATGATTGGGATGCAGGGCGATTTAAGAAATTTGTGCAGGTGGGTACGGATTTGGGTGTGCGTATGCAAGGTGCTTTTGAATTGGCTTTTGACCGCTATGGATATGAGCATGTAGCGATTATTGGTAGCGACTGTGCCGAACTTACGAGCGACACAATCACTACCGCCTTTAATAAGTTAGAGTCTTCCGATGTAGTTCTCGGTCCATCTACTGACGGGGGGTATTATCTACTTGGGATGAGTCGTCTGTTTCCTGATGTGTTTGAAAACAAACACTGGAGTACATCTTCTGTTTTAGAAGATACACTGGTGGATATAAAGAACGCCGGTTTGACGTATAGCTTACTTGCTAAATTAACTGATATTGATACCGAAGCGGACTTGGTCAATAGTACATTAAATTTTGAGGATTGATTGAGTAATTGGCTAATTAAGCCACGAGTATTTTATGTATAACGTTTTAATAAAAAAATTATTATTAAATATTATTAAAATTAGTTTGATTACTCAATTGACTATTTGACTGACGAACTAGATAATAGTCACAAATTTCAATCAAACACTCATTTCCATTTCTTGGAATATACGTTTGATTCTCAAAATCAGTTCTATGGGTTTGAAGGGTTTGGAAATAAAATCATTGGCTCCGAGCCTTGATGCTTCCAGTACGACTTCGTCCAATTCCAAGGCGGAGATGACAATAACGGGCGTGTCTTTACGCAGATCCTGCCGGACAAAAGTAATCAACTCCAGTCCGCTGACATGGGGCATCATAATATCCGCAATGATCAGGTCGGGGTCTTCGAGCCGTATTTTATCTATGGCTACTTGCCCGTCTTCTGCACGCACGACTTCAAAACCTTGTTTTTTAAGTCTGAACTCTAAAGCGGTTAGCATAATTTCTTCATCTTCACAAATCAATATTTTCATGTGGATGTACATTTAGAGGAATGATAAAAAAAAATATTTTTGACAAGCCAGATTTATGCCAAATTCATTAAGTTATCGCGAGCATGGGTAAGCTCAGGAACTGTTTTTTTGTAAAGTTCATATACTGTTTTTACCAGTTCGGGAATAGTTTGCCCAATCTGTTTTTCAGAGAGTTCCGAATTTTCTCGTTCCCAAAGTGTTTTATCAATTCTTTTATTGGTTTCGGTCAATTCTTCAAAGCCGATATAGGGGAGGGTTGATTTCATTTTGTGGCTGACTTGTTTGAGTTCCTCCCAATTTTTTTGGGCTGATAAGCTTTGCATTTTTTCAAATTCTCCCACAGGTTCAGTGAGCAGCATATCCAGTAAGATGTTTTTCATTTGTGCGTCACCATCAGACATCAACTCCAGATAGCTTAGATTTATGTATTTGTATTTACTTTCCATTATATCACAAAAATTTAAGTTATTTTTTCTGTTATGTTTTGAATTAAATGAGATTTAAGGCTCTGTTACTAAAATATGACTACTTTTTTTTTCACTGTATAAGTCTTCGCCAGCATCAATATAATTCTTGATTTTCTCAATGACTTCTTGCCAGTTACTAACGGGTTTGACGATACAATCTTGCATGCCCGAATCTTTGTATTTCTCATCATCTACTACATCTGCATGTGCTGTCATTGCGAGTATGGGCAGTTTTTTGGGAGGAATGTTCAGTACGTTCCGCATGTGCTCGGTGGCTTCATAACCGTCCATTATGGGCATTTGTATATCCATTAGTACGATTTTGAAGTCTTTTTGTTGCACTATTTGAGTAGCAATTTGTCCATTTTCAGCTATGGTCAATTCAAAAACACCATCTCTTTCCAGTTGTTTTTTCGTTACCAATTGGTTCATTAAATTATCTTCTGCCAACAATATGTGTATTTTATCCTCTGAATTAGTTGGATGTGTTGTACGACCATTGGTTACTGGATCGGGTTTTGGTGGTATTGGATGTGGTTTTGGGGAAGGTGGTTTTATTTTTCCTCCGCTAGTTACTTGTGTTAGTATATAAAATGAAAAGGTAGAGCCTTTGTCAAGTTTGCTGGTCACTGATATTTCTCCTTTCATCAGTTTGACAATCTTATTGACAATAGACAGCCCTAAGCCAATACCCGGATAAAATTTCTTATTTGTATCCCTGACCCTTACAAATGGGTCAAATATACTTTCCAATTTGTCGGCAGGCATACCTATTCCGGTATCCTCCACTTCAAAGCCGAGTTTTACATTATCTTCTTCTTGTTCGAGGGTTTTGACACGAATAATGACTTCACCTTTTTCTGTAAACTTAAAGGCATTACTGACAAGATTGATAAGGATTTGATTGAGGCGTTTTTGGTCACCTACAATAAATCGAGGCACATTTTTATCAATATTAATCGCAATAGATACATCTTTGACAGTCGAATATTGAATATTAATCAAATTCATCAAGGTATCATGCAAATCAAAGGGTCCTTCTTCTAGTTTGATGTCAAAATGTATTTTCTGTAATTCCAGAATATCATTAATCATCCTCAACAAGTGTTCTGAAGAGCTTTTTACGGAAGTCAAATAACTTAATTGTTCCTCTGATAGGTCATCTTTGAGCAACAAATCTACCAGCCCCATGATAGCATTCATGGGTGTTCGCATCTCATGGCTCACTGTTGTCAGCAATTGTCCTCTGAGTTGGTCGCGTTCTTCGGCTATTTCATTTTGTTTGCGTAGCTCATCGGCTTCCCGCTGTTCTGTAATGTCTCTTATGATGCCGTGATACTCTTTTTCGCCTTCTTCATCTACCAAATTGGCAGTAATCAGGCAATGTCGTACCGCACCGTCTTGCGTACAGATGTTGATAGGATGATCTTGTACAAATGTATTTTCATTGATGGCATCAATGACACTTTTGCGTTCTTCGGCACTTTCATATAGCACTCCTGCATCTATGTCTTTTAGTTCTTCTTCCGTATAACCAAACAATTTGGAGGTCGCTTCATTGAACTCCACAAATTTGCCGTTCTCCTTAGTAATATAAATGGCATCTTTGGACAGGGAAAAAATCCTTTCGTAGCGTTCTTTACTTTTATTGGCTTCGCGTTCTGCTTCTTCAAGGCGTTGGGAACTTCGGTTGCGTTCTATGGCATAACGAAGTGTTTTGGCAAGAAAATCAGACCCAAAGTTTCCTTTGACCAAATAGTCTTGTGCGCCTGCTTGTAATGCACGGATACCCAGTGAGTTATCCTCCATACCCGTAAATACAATGACATTGGCTTTGGGGTGTGCCTCAAACAAATTTTGAAGGGTATCAAAGCCGTTGCTATCCAATAGATTGAAGTCCAATAATACAACATCAAAAGGTGTCTTATTTAATGCCTCAATCGCTCCGGATAAGGTTTTTTCATTAATAATGACACTATCTCGTAAGTCAGATTCTCCAAGAAATATCTCTACCAAACGGACATCACCGGGATTATCTTCGACCAATAATATTTTAAATTCATTCACTTTGTCGTACATCTTTTCCCATTGTATTGTTAATGTTTTCCGCATATAAGTAAGCGGTCAGAGGATAGACTTTCAAAATATTCTTAATCAGAAGAATTGAAATAAATTTGAAACAGTTAATCTATTTAGACTTTGGACAGAGGGAATTTGGGAATTTGGAAATTAGGTAAAACTCTGTTTTTTAAAATTTTACAAAAATAAAATAATTACATGTTTTTTTATTCTTAATAAAAATTAATGAATTGATTATCAATTACTTATGATTTTAAACCTAACTTCCCAGTTACCTAATTCCCTCTGTCCAAAATCCAAAATCTATTCACCTACTCATGGACATAAGCCCTTCGTCTTTATTTGAACGAAACTCTTATTATTGCTTCTCAATAAAAACAATTGTCACAAATATAGAAATACCGATTTCACAATAAATGTGACACAATAAAATCACAAATATAGTCAAAAAATATGTTTTTTAAATTTATTTAAATGTATGAATGTTGTGTTTTTTGAATAATGAATATCGAAGTGCAAAATTCTGATTTAAAACATTGATTTACAGTATTTTACATAAAAAAATTGAACATGGCGTACTTAACATCAAGAATATTCATCTGTGTTCATCCATTATTTTACGTCTGAATGATACGGATAAAATATAAATGTTGCTCCTTTTTGTTCGACCACAAACAAGCATATAAAAGATACAGGGTCTTTATATACTTCTTTAAAATTTTTCAGCTTATCGGTATGTACAATATTTTTTGTCACAAGTTCCTCCAATGTTGTAATATTGTATGACCAAGAAGTGCCGGACCGGTCGCTATCTATCAGTGGAATACCCAGTGCTATATCCTGCTGATGAGCAACAAATACCGGATAATTGGAAACACCCTTATCCATAGTTGTGTCAGCCACTTCTTTAAATACCTTATTATATCTTTTCAACTCTTTCTCGAGTCTTTTTATTAAAACTGATTCTTGTGACATCTTAGGTAGGTATAATATAAATCGTTCTTATAGCGGATAATAAAAAGGTAAATATAAGTTAATACGAATTTATCGGAGAAATGTTCCGGTTTTTCGGCACATATTTTTAATCAATGTATAAAAAAAACGGCACATTTACAATTAAATGCTAAAAATTAACAAAAAATTATCTATTAATGGTTAATGGTCAACGATTAACGGTTAATGTTTAACGATTAATGGGCGATAGTACATCACATTATCTATGAAATATCGACTATTAATCATTAACCGTTAATCATTCATCATTATTTTTTTACTCAATAAAATGACATTTTCGATATGGTGGGTATGCGGAAACATATCAACGGGTTGTATTTTATCCACCTTGTACATATCTTTCATCAGGTTTAGGTCGCGGGCTTGTGTAGCGGGATTGCAACTGACGTATATGATGCGCGGGGCGGCGAGTTCGAGTAATATATTGACCACTTTAGCGTGCATACCTCCGCGGGGCGGGTCGGTAATAACGAGGTCGGGTTTACCGTGTTTTTCTGCAAATGAATCGTCCAGAATTTTTCTGACCAGTCCGGCATAAAATGAGGTATTGGTCAGCTTGTTCAATGTTGCATTTTGGCGAGCATCTTCTATCGCAGCATCTACCTCCTCTATTCCGGTAATGTGTTTGCATTTATTGGCAACAAAACAGGCTATACTACCAATACCTGTATAAAGGTCATATACATTTTCGGTGCCTTTGAGGTCGGCAAAGTCAGCTATGATTTTGTACAATTCAAGTGCTTGTTCGGTATTGGTTTGGAAAAATGATTTTGGTCCTACCCGAAAACCGACATGCCCCAATTCTTCATAAATAAAATCTTGTCCGCTGTGACATTTTACGTCTTGGTCAAAAATGGTGTTATTTTTTTTGGTATTAACCACATACATCAATGAAGTAATTTCAGGAAAACGCTCGCGAAGGTGGTCCAACAAAGCATTTTGTTTTTCAATATCTTCATAGAAAAAACCAATGATAATCATAACTTCGCCTGTACTTGCAGTACGCACAAACATTTGGCGGAGGAAGCCTTCTTGTTTTTTTATATCAAAAAAAGTGTAGTTGTTTTCCAAACCAAATTTTCGGACTTCGTTGCGGACTTCGTTGGAGGGGTCGCCTTGCAGGTAGCAGTGTTGTATATCCACGATTTTGTCGAAAGCACGCGGACGGTGAAAACCAACGGCATTGAAACTTTCAGGCTCTATGCCGGCATCAATTTCTTCTTTGGTCAACCACTTTTTATTGGAAATGGTAAATTCGAGTTTGTTGCGGTAATATTTCGTTTTTGCCGCAGGCAATACAGGCGGAATTTCAGGTATGTCCAATTTGCCGATACGCACTAATGCGTTTTTGACTTCGAGCCATTTGTGCCGCAATTGTGCCTGATAATCAAGGTGTTGCCACTTGCAACCACCACATACGCCAAAGTGCGAACAAAAAGCATCTACCCTATCCGGTGAAGGTGTGTGCAGTTTGGTTACGAAACCTTCCATATAGTCTTTTCGCTTGCGATACACGCTCACGTCCACCACATCACCGGGTACAGCACCACGTACAAAGACAACACGATTGTCGTATCTGCCTATTGCAAATCCTTTGTCAGCTACACCTTCTACTTTAAGGTTTTCAACGATTATTTCTTTTCTCTTTTTTGCCACTTTTTTTGCTATTGGGCTTTGGATATGGACTTTGGGTATTAGGAAATTGGGTAAAACACTTACTATCAATAACTTGTGTTAATTTGTATTTATATCAAATTAATTTTATTGTAATTTTTATTCTAGTGATAAATAACAAATTATATCTTTGTTAGCCTGATTTCCCAGTTACCTAATGTCCAAAGTCCAGTTTGGATAGAGTGTATTATTTTACATTACCCTTTTATCCAAAGTTTATCATGTATAAAGTGCAAAGTTAAGGTTTTTTTCATCCATTCTACTATCCAATTCAAGTTGTGATAAATCGTAAACTTGAATTAACTATTTCGGCACGCCTGTAAAAAGTAATTAAAGTACAAGAATTTAAAATTTAATAAAAATCACAATTTATGACAGAGAAAGTCGCTCATCTGTACTATAAGGTGAAAATCGTTATTGTAATGTAAAATCCCGTCATTCGTCGGGACAAGTTGTAAAATAATAAATGTAAAATCCCGTTTCATTGGGACAAGTTGTAAAAGTGTATAACGTGAATGTTTCTTAATAATAATTTGATTTTCAAAATTTTAAATATACAATAATTTAAAAATAAATAACTTCATGTCCTATCGACACTTTTACAACTTGTCCCGATGAAACGGGATTTTACATTTTGTGTTTTACATTTTACATTTTTCACCGCTTAATACATATGAGCGAAGAAAGTATTGAGATTATTTTTAATTCATAAAATAACTTGACAATGTCATGTTCGATTTTTATTTAATATAGCTGGTGCCTGCTCTTGAATTTGGGCTAAAACTCGTCTGACATTTTCAAAATTCACCGATGATGTCATATTTTTCCTGCAAAGCTTAAATGTCTGACGAGTTTTAGCCCAAATTCGGAAAAAAATATCCCATTTCAAACATAAGCATATTTTTATTTTTAAAACATGACATTGTCAATTTAAAATGTAAAATAATAAATGTAAAAGTGCTTATAGTAGGGTGCAGGACAAATCTTTAATTTTAGTAAAAAAATGATTTAATGCGAGTTCTGTAATGACTGCTTTAGCTGTCAAGTATTTTTTTATTTAAATTTTTATAATTAATTTAAAATGAATTACTTATGTAATGTCTCTTGTTA
>CALIZI010000240.1 GCA_938028705.1 uncultured Saprospiraceae bacterium
TTAAAAACAATTTTAAAAACCAAATTATATTTTGAATTAGGTTATAAAAATTTTGAATTTCAATAAGAAAAATGACCTCATTCGGAACATTTAATAACTCGAAAAAATTTAACAGAAATGACAGTTTTACATTTTACATTCTTTACGCTTTCGCTTCGGGCATTTTACATTCTTCTTCCGGCTTTTTACCGCAAACAGAACAGTCACCGATTTGATTTTTGAGCATTGGGTTATTGGTCGCGCAAGTACCGCGAAATTCTTTGCCGGATACTACCTGACGCAGATTAATCATTAAAAATGACAAACCAAATACCACGAATATAATTGCCAACATGGGCAGAAATGTAGCCATTGTGTAGTTATTAGTGATTGATTTATTAAGTTCATAGAGTTTATTGGGTTTATTGAGTGATTCGAAATCAGTATTTTGCCATAGGCAAAACATAAATTATTTATAAACTCAATGAACCTAATAAACTTAGTAAACTCAATAAACTTAATGAACTATTTCCCTGCAAAGGTATCTTTTTTTCGACAACTCTACAACTCGTCAATCCAACAACTCGTAACTCATAAAGGTTGCCAAATCACATAGACGCCCGGTGTCTTGATGCTTTCGGAACGTCGAGCGAATACCTGAAAATCTGTGCCGCCGGCAGAGCCTATCCACGAATTGTCGCTAACAGATTTGTAATCACTACTAAATTGTTGGATAAGTCCGGCGTGGATGTCTTGGGCGTTTTGTTTCTCATCGAAGTAGAGATTGAATTCGATTTCGATAAGCTCATCTGCGCTATTGAAGTGGTAGATGATGTCTGAGAAATCATTTTCGCCCATATCGGCGGTGTAGTGGAGTTTTTCGGGCGTGTCGTTGACGAGTTTGACGGCATCGCTTTCTCCGGCTTTGACTTCGGCGGTACTCATGCCGAAATTGGCATTGCGAAATACATGTACGCCGTCTGATTTGGCATTCGTTTTTGCTTTGTTTCCGCCGCAGGCGAAAAAAGTAGCACCAATGAGTAGGAATAACAAAGCACGCCACCGCCGTGCGGTGCGTGCTTTGTTCGTCGTTTGAGTAGTTTGGTTCATTTTACTAAATTAAAAATCTTTTTTCGATTTACCTTTTCCGTTATTTTTGCCGCTTTTCATAGGCTCTAATTGTGGCTTGCCTTTGCCTCTATATTCACCGTCTCGGTCAACTTTGCCGCTGTTGCCTTTGCTCTTTCCTTTTCCTCTGTATTCGCGGTCGTTATCATCATCGTCATCGTTATCGCCGTCGTCATTTGAGTCATCGTCAGAATCGTCGTCTGAGTCATCATCCGAATCCGAGTCATCGTCGCTGTCGTCGTCAGAATCGTCATCACTGTCATCATCCGAATCATCGTCGGAGTCATCGTCATCATTTTTACTGTGACCTTTGCCTTTATAGTAACCTTTTCCTTTGCCTTTACTGCCCTTTCCTTTGTAAGCTTCTTTTTCTTGCTTCCATCTTTCTTTTTCACGCTCTTTTTCTTGTTTCCACTCTTCGCGGTCACGCTCATCTTCCCATTTTTGCTGCTCTCTTTCGCGTTCTGCTTCCCATTTTGCGCGCTCACGTTCGCGCTCTGCACGCCATTTTTCGCGCTCCTTATCTCGGTCGTCATAATCACGGTCACTACCTCTATCTTCTTCGTAATCGCGATCATCATAATCACTATCTCTACTCTCGCTATCGTCATTATTGCCATCATTTTTTGATGGGCGCGGTCTTGGTCTTGGTTTTGTCTCTATATCTGCATCAGGCTCTTTCTTATCCTCAAATTCAGGTTTTTTATTTTTACCTCGTATGATGTCATCCACATCTTTGAGGGTGATACGTGGTTTCTTAGTAGGTTGGTCTTGAGCGATTGCGTCTTGTGAAGCAAAAGCCATGCACAAGACTAACACTGCCAAAATTAGTTTTTTCATTCTAAAGAATTTTAAATTATTAAATGTGTTAATAAGAGTGGGTGTCTGCATTATGGTATCCTAAAACAATGCCAAATTAATCGTCGTCTCTATTTCTGCCCGAACGTATTTTTTCTTTCTCGCGCTCATACTTGTCCCGTAATTTTTCTTTTTCACGCTCATATTTTTCTCTTAATTTTTTTTTGTCCCGTTGAAATCTTTCGCGGAGTTTTTCCATGCGTTCTCTGCCTTTGTCGCCGCTTTCTCCGCGACCTCTGCCTTCACGCCCTTTTCCACGTCCACGACCTTTTCCTTTTCCACGTCCCCTGTCTCTGTCTCTATCTTTGTCATAATCCTCTACTTCATTGTCGTAATCATAATCTTCTTCGTCTCTATTCTTTTTTCCGGGTTTATCTTTTGTAGCAGGTTCATTTTTTGTGGTTTTCTTTTTGCCTTTGAGTCCTTCTTTGATTTGGTCAAAAACGCTCTTAGGCGCAGTTTCTTCGTCGGGATTGTCGCGGTTTTCTTTTCGTACCTTATCTATTCTACGTTTAATTTTCTCTGTGGTTTTGGTTTCGTCTTCGCCTTTGGGTGTTTTCTTTTTGATGGTTTCTATTTCGCCTCTCAATCTGTCGAATAATGATTTATCGGCAGTGGCTTCTTTTTTATTTTTCTTGTTAGCCGTTTGCGCTTGTTCTACCAAGTTGCCCAAACGGTCAAATATTCCTTTTCTTGCCATAATATTTAATGCTAAAATGCTTAAATTATGTAATACTCAAATGTGTAATAAGTGAATTTTTGTAATTTATAATTATTTTATTTTTAATTAATTAAAACAAAAAGTTGCGTTCATAATTCTAATAAAAAACCGCGTCATTCATTTAATTCATAAAAAAATTGCGTTCTGTCTCGCGTTAATAATTTTAAACTTAAACTTCCGCTTAAACTTAAACTTCGTCAGCCAACTGTATTGTCAATCATATCATCAGCTTTTTCGACTAATTCGGTCACACGACCACCGAGGTAATGTGATGCCAAACCCACCAAAAGACCAATAAATGCTCCTGCTATCAAGTCATCTACTAAAGCTCCCGAGAGCAAACCAAGTATAAGGAAAACGACCAAACCGATGCCCACGCTAAATAGTAGTTTATTGGTCAGTGTGCCACCGCGTGTCCCCCAATATCCGCCTGCAATTCCGACGATAATACCACCAAGCGTGAAGTCATTAAATAAGATGCTTGTCAAGCCGCTAATTGGGTGAAAAATAAGTGCGCCGCCAATACCGCCAATCAAGCCGAGTATTGCGCTGATAATGATTTTTTTCATAATGTGAAATTGAATTGTTTGTAATAGACTTTATTCTGAAATAAAAAATATCGGGTGTGAGATGTCAGTTAAAATTTATCTGAAACGACGTCGCGAATATATAACATTTTCGACCGCCAATAATCAGTTTTCATAATATCCTCAACGACCACGCCGCGCGAGGAAGTGCTGTGAATGACCAATAATTTGTCATTGGAACTATGCAAGACCATTGAAACATGATTGATATTGCCGTCGCGCTTGTAAAAGACCAAATCGCCCGGTTGCGCCTTGCGTTGACGGACTTTTTTGCCCTCACGCGACTGCTCACGAGCGGTTCGCGGGAGCGTGACATCGTGTTTATTCAAAACGTATTGCGTGAAACCCGAACAGTCAAAACCATGATGCGATTCGCCCCCATAACGGTAAGGCGTGCCAATGAATTGGTTAGCGTAAGTCGCTATCTTTTTTCGGAATTGATATTCTTCGTAATTGAGTGGTTCGGCAGGTTCGGATTCGTCGGAAGTCGTGTTTTCTTTTGGTTCTTCGAGTTCGCCGTTATTGGGTTTTGGTCTTTTGGGCGTGTAGGTGATTTCCCAACGAATGATGTCTGCGCCTTCCTCATTTTCTATGGCAAATACGATTTCATTGAGACCTTTTCTTAATGGGATTTCGGCTTTGATAGCTCCGTTTTTGAATACGTAATCGTTGGTTTTTTTTCCGTTATTGACCAATAAAATTTGCTTGCGACTTGTAATACCTTCGAGTTCTCCTTCTAATGGAAAATAGGGTTTGGAAGTCGTTAGTCGGGTGACTTCTGGTTGGAGTTCGTCGAGGGTGGAGGGCTTAGATTCTTGTGTTGGTTTGGGTTTTTCTGCCAGATTTGGTCGTGCCGGCGCAGGCTTAAAATGCTCATTTGAAGGTTGCCAAGTGATGAGAAATTGATGGGTTTTGCGCTTGACTTTGAGGGTAAAGAGGTTGTCGCCATGTCGCAATTGTACATTGGCATTAATTTGTCCGGTGCGTGGGTTAAAGTTGTATTTGAATCGACGTTTATTATGTGTAAATGTGATGTCGTCGAGCTTCGTTCCTTTCTGAATGCGGAGTTCGATGTCGTAGTTTTGGTTTTGTGTGGTGCTGCGTTTTTCATTCGGGCGAATGAGTTGAATGTCTCCTTTTTTTAGAGATTGTGCGGCAAGTGGTGTTGTCATTAGTATCATGAAAGGTAGTGCAAGTAGAAGATTTTTCATAAATCTAATGATGGTTTAATGAGTAAATGAGCGGATTTTGAATGAGTGAATGAATTGTTTATGTTATATTTCGGGGTGTAAAAATTGTGCCAAGATGCAGATTTTTTCATTATGTGAGCGCAATAGGTCGTGTATATTTTTTAGAGAAAATTACAGGCTTAAAATGCTTTTTATTCAAAAATAATCGTAAAACCCGTTCACAATCATTTTTTTAACAAAATATAAAACGAGTAAATAATCTAAAAATTCAACATCATGAAACTAGATATTTTCATTATTCTCTTTTTATTTACACAAACCCTTTTTGCACAAGAAAATACAAGCGATAATAACTATATCGTAGGTGGTACGATGAATTTTTTGTATCAAAAAAATAGGCATGTTTAGAAAAGCAGTTGACACTTTAGATAAACAAAAAATAATGTATCCCGTTTACTAAACTTTTCGAGTTTAGTAAACGTAAGCATATCACCAAAGTTTGTAACTATCTAAATATCAGTGTCTTACTTACGTTTACTAAACTCTTTGAAGTTTAGTAAACGGATTTCTGAATATTGTTTTTCATTTTAAAATAGAATAAAAAAGTGTCAACTACTTTTCTGTGAAATTTAAACATGCCAAAAAATACCTATCCGATTCTGAGTCTTAATAATAGGTGCGGGCATTGGCAGTATTTATTCCAATAACACAGAGGATGTTCGTAATTTCTATTTCGGGATTCAGCCTTATTTCGGAAAAGTTATCAGTGCTAATTGGACATTGGGATTCGAGCTGGATTGTGGGATGAAGTCGTTTTTTATGCTGAATTACTGGACCTGCCGACTGTTCCGGTGTATAAAAGAGGGCATTTTACCGCAGAAGAATTGGAAGAATTGATACTGGAAGGTGTGAAAGCAGGGAGTCAACATGGCGGCGAATGTGAAGGTTTTGTTTGCCGCAATGTTGGACAATTTAATAGTGAAGATTTTAAATATAATGTCATAAAATACGTCAGAGCGAATCATGTTAAAACAGATGAACATTGGACCCGAAACTGGAAAAGGGCAAAACTCTGGTTTGAGTTTGCGACTCCCTGACGGGCAAGCCGACTGGCAGGCAATTGAGCAAATCGAATGGATACAGCCTTTGAAGGAGTGTATGCAGGAACCGGAGTTTCATGCAGAGGGAGATGTCTATACCCATACCAAAATGGTTGTAGAAGAGCTGCTTCAATTGCCTGAATATGAATTGTTTACAAAAGAAAATCAAGATAATCTCTTTTACGCCGCTTTACTTCACGACATTGCAAAACCTAAATGTACGGTTACGGAAAATGGTGTGATTCGCTCGCCACGACACGCGCTTGTAGGCGAAAAAATGGCAAGGGAAATCTTGTGGAATAATGACTTTGAGCGGCGCGAATTGATTTGTTCGTTGGTGCGTTTGCATGGTCTGCCTATTTGGTTATTGGAAAAAAATAATTCGCTCAATAAAGCTGCCGCAGCAAGTTTGCGCTTGGACAATCGCCTGCTTTACGCACTCGCAAAAGCGGATATGTTGGGGCGAATTTGTAAAGACCAAGAAGATATGTTGATGCGTGTGGAACTGTACAAAGAGTTTTGTGCCGAGCATGAATGTCTCAATTCAGCCAAGTCATTTTATAATACACACAGCAGGTTCAAATTTTTCTACAATCAAACCGAATATCCTGCCGATTTGTACGACGATACCCAATTTGAAGTCACGCTGATGTGTGGCATCGCAGGTAGCGGTAAGGATACTTATGCTGCAAAACAAGACTTGCCAATCGTCTCCTTAGATGATTTGCGTGAGCAATATGGCGTAAAGTATGGCGATAAAAAAGGTCAGGGAAAAATCATACAACTGGCTTACGAACAAGCCAAAGCACATTGTAGAAAACAACAAAGTTTTATTTGGAACAGTACAAATCTGACCACCGATATTCGTAGTAAACTCATTCGTACTCTTGCACCTTACAAGCCTAAATTTAAAATCGTTTATGTGGAAACGAGCGTTGCCAATCTATTTCAACGCCGAAGAGGAGAGATTCAAGATGCAGCGATTTACCGGATGATGCGGATGCTGGATATGCCTCAATTGAATGAAGTGCATGAGGTGGAGTATTTGAGAAATTAACTTGACAATATCATGTTAACCCAAGTTGAATATGTAGCCCCCAAAAATCAGAGCGGGGAGAGTTGTCAGACGAATTCTTTTGCTAAAAGCGAAGATATTATCAAATAATCGGTGCCTTCTAAAACAGCATTCGTCTGACAACTAAACCACCTAAAAAACT
>CALIZI010000241.1 GCA_938028705.1 uncultured Saprospiraceae bacterium
AAGGAGCACAAAGGTATGCCAGAATACAAGGCTTTCTATCCACTACACGTAAACATCAATTCAGTGTTTTCAATGAACTTAAAGCTGCTTTGAAAGGGGATACTTTTCTTACAAAAAGTAAGGCTAGTAAGTAATTACTAATTTTCACCCTATATATTTGGACTTTGGAAATTTGGTTTTAAATCGTAAATAGTTGATTATCAGTCATTTTATTTTTATTAAAATTAAAAAACATTCAATTAATTTAATTTTATAATTATTTAATAAAACCCGACTTACCTAATACCGAATTTCCTAATTCCCCAATGTCCAATAAAGGTAGAGGAAATTGACTATTATTTTAAATACTTGGCAATAATAGTACCTTTTTAATAATACGTAGAATATTACGTAAGGTTTAACATTTTAATAAATATTTTTCAAAATTTTGACGTGAGATAGTTGGAAGCGTTACACTTAGTTTGATCAGTGAAAAAATAATTGTGCAATTAAGATATAATATGTACATTAGCCCTTTGATATTATTCAAATAATAGTTTTACCATTAATGAGCAAAAAAAAGTCTGAAGGTATTGATGACATAAAGCATCTCAATCGACAAATTCCACCGGAAGCGCATACACCGATGTACAATTTTCATAAGTATTGGTCGCGCAAAACATGGAATGTAGTTTGCGAATTTATACACAATTACTGCCCCGAAAACGGGATAGTGTTTGATGCTTTTGGTGGAAGTGGCGTGACAGCAATGGAAGCCCTAAAGATAGGTAGGAAAGTAATTATCTCTGACATTAATCCCATTGCCATAGAAATCACCCGATTGACGCTCAAACCTATTTCACTCACCAAATTGCAAGAGGCATTTCAGCGCATAGAGACAGCCGCAAAAGACAAGGTAAAAAAACTGTATCTGACTGAATGTCGAAAATGTAAAACAGTGTTTTCATTTGACTGTGCGATATGGCATAATCGGGAATGTGAACATATACGATACGCTTCTTGTCCACATTGTGGCGATGCCCAAAAAGCAGGCAATCCACTGACAAATTATGATAAAAAAATCTTGAAAGATATTGAAAATCAGAAAATAACAGAATGGTATCCCACCAATCCGCTTTATTATACCAATGGTAATCCCTTCAAAGAAAAGCAAAAATTTGAATCCATTGACCAACTTTATACCAAACGAAATCTCTATGCTTTGGCAATAATTATGGATGCAATTGAAGCGGAGAAAAACAAAGAGATAAGAGATTTTTTGAAAATAGGTTTCACTTCAATGGTGCATTTGTGTACGAGCATGACACCTGTGCGCCCTAGCCGTCCGTTGAGTTCGGCTTGGACACAGCACAGCTATTGGTATGCTAATGAATTTATGGAACAAAATGTTTGGAATAAATTTGAAAGTGCCATTACTGGAAAGCAGGGAATTATGAAAGCAAAAGCCGAATCCAATGACCATTTTAAAGGCATAAAATTCGGCAAAAATTTTAAAGATGTTGTAGAAGGAGATGCAGATATTTATTTGTATTGCGGCAGTTGCCTGGATTTGATGAAAAAAATGAAAAAACAATATGGCGGTAGCGGTTGTATTGACTATGTTTTTACAGATCCACCCTACGACCAATCCGTACAGTACGGTGAATTGTCGTATCAATGGGTAGCTTGGCTCAAAATGGATAAAAACTATCTTGAAAAATTGGATGCCAACGAGATTATTCACAACAAAAAACAAAATAAGGATTTCAATGTATATGCGTCATTATTAAGAGATAGTTTTAGGGGGGTGTTTGATGTATTAAAATCTGACAAATATCTAACACTTACCTTTCATAATCCGAGTTTTAAAGTCCGTAACGCTACGATTCGTACAGGCATACTTTCCGGTTTTGAATTAGAGAAAATTCATCATCAGGAATTGGCGCGTTCTTCTCCCAAATCTCTCCTGCAACCCTTCGGTTCGGCACAAGGCGATTTTTATTTGAGATTTCACAAACCCGCTTTCGGTAAGGAAGGAGCATTGCCAGAGGAAGTAGATGAATTGAGGTTTGAAAAAATTGTGGTGGATACCACGATTAAAATCCTTGCCGAAAGAGGTGAACCTACACCTTATACTATTATCATTAATGCCATTGACCCCGAACTTGCCAAGCGAGGTTTCTATTCCGAATTAAATACAGGACTGAATGTAGAAACGGCACTCAAAAAACATCTTAAACAAGAATTTATATTAGTTGATGCAAAAATTGGTGGTACATCCGGTAAACTTTGGTGGTTCAAGCAGTCCAATCTTGTACCACACCTACAATCCGTGCCTCTTGCCGAGCGGGTAGAGCAAACCGTATTGAGAAAACTTCAGGAAAAAGGAAAAGTGACCTTCACCGATATTTGGGAAGCTACAAGTATCGCATTTCCCAATTCGCTGACCTCCGACAAAACAAGCATCAAAAGTGCATTGGAGGATTATGCGCGTCCCACAGGTGGTGCTTGGATGATAAAACCGAATTTTAGATCGGGATTTGTCGAAAAAGAACACACTACCGTTATAGCCATACTTGCCGAAATTGGCGTACAGGCAGGATATAAAATTCACATCGGAGAAGTAGAGCAAAGCCACGAACTGGACACGCCGCGACTTAGAACAAAAGGAAAACTCAAACAATATCTTACCTACAATAACACCACTCAATTAAAAGACATTATCAACCCCGACATCGTTGCAGACATTGATTTACTGTGGATTAAAGATGACAAAATAGAATATGCCTTTGAAGTAGAATGTACAACATCTATGACAAGTGCTTTGCAAAGAGGTTCTAATATCCAATCTGATGTAAAGAAGGTGATGTTTCTGCCCGAAGCAAGAAAAAAACAACTGGCAAGGAAAATGAAATCGCCAATGTTCAGCGAGCGATATGAGCAGGACAATTGGCACATTGTTTTTCTGGATGTTCTGTACAAACAATGGAATAAGGATAAAAAGAATACCAATATTGACGACTTATTCGGGCAAACCCCCGCAACGAATAAAAACAAAGAAGCAGACGAAAATCAACTTGACCTGTTTAGAGATAATGGAGATTGATGAGTACTAAATTCTTTTTGTGTTTGTTTGCTTAGTTTTCGGAGTTGTATTTGGATGTCATTATTCAAAGATTGACTGACGTTTGCGATGTCCTTTGCCAAGTCCAAAAATGCTTTGGTATTACCATTTTTTCCTTCCAGAATATGTTTTTTCATTTGGTGAAATTCCTGTAATTTCTCGCTCACCGGAATGCCGTATTCTTCATACACTTCAAAAGTTTTCATCAGTTCGGTCATGTAGCTGTTGCCTGTACTCGTGCGTTGGGGTGGGGCAATGGTATCTTCCTCAAACCCACAAGCCAAAGCCTTCAAAATTGTACTTTTCCCACTACCATTCACGCCTGTAAAGATGTGGATTTCTGCCTGCCCTTCGGGGCATTTCGGAAACTCCATTTCTACGTCTTTGAATACGCCGATATTTTTTAACTGTAATCCTTCTATTCGCATAAAATGACAATTATTCTTATGCAAGTTAAGCGTTTATTATTGACTTCGCAAAATAGTAATGACTTTTTAATGAAAAATAAAAACTTCAAAATCACACAGTATCGGCTGTCTTTAGTTCCGATAGGTATCGGAAAAAGGTTTGAAAAACCTTTAACTCACATAAGTCTTGTGCTAATGTGAATGCTCCCTTACGGTCGTCGGCAGCTAAAGACAGCCGGTACATTTTTTACCGAATGGACGCAGAACCTCTCTTCAACGTTAAAAGACAGAAAACAAGGTCATTCATTAGAATAAAATATAAACAAAACATTTTTTATTTTATTATTTTTAAAATATTGAAAATTAATTAAATACAATTTTAAACAGCATTATATCATACTATATTTCACTTATGATATTTTATATTTCACATTTATTTACCCTATCTTTGGGCGTTTTTTAAATAAAAAAATAATATGAAACAACTCTTTTTAATACTCATTATTGCGGTTACATCTGTGGCAGCCAAAGCACAAGAACCCGGTGAGTTTAATATTGGTATCAAAGCCGGACTCAACTTTGCGTCTATTATCGGTCCCTCTGAACGGTCAGACACAGATACCAGACTCGAATCCGGTTCTGCTATTACCCGCTTTCTTTTGGCACCGACCTTCCGCTATGCCTTTACGGATAGAAACGGACTTATTCTGGAAGCACAATACTCTCAGAAAGGCGGAAATTATACCTACGCCGGTAAATCATATTGGATTATAGACGATGTGACTGACGAAGCACTTTATTTTGAAGGCAATCGCTCCGTTACGCTCAATGTCAATAATGGCTACCTTGATATTCCTCTTTTGTTTTATAATAAACTCAATGATAATGTCAGCTTGATGGCGGGCGGCTATGTCGGTTTTTTGCTCAATTCGTCAGGGGCGGGGCAGCTCTCTTTTGATGCTGAAGAACGCGATTTTGGCAATATAAAAGTTGACCTCCAACCTATCAATATTACACTGGAACACAATTATAGTAGAGATACTATCGCGGTGACTCCCGGTGTTACACAACCCATATTTAATCAAAACAGCGTAGGTGCAACGGAGCCTTTCGGAGATGCTAGAGTACCTACGACGACCAATGCCTATTATGATTATGCGGAAAAAGAGAATAGTTTTTATAATGGTATTGATGCAGGACTTATATTTGGTATAGAGTATAAATTTGATACAGGCTTGGGTATTGGCTTTCGGGGTACTTACGGGCTTATGGATGTAACCAATAATTTTTACGATTATTCAAAAAAATCTGCGTTGGATCCGGAGAACGGAGACTTCTCGCGTATCTTGCGGGAAGATAAAGACAGAAACTTAATCTTTCAATTATATATAGGATTTGAATTATAAATTTGGTCTTGTAGTGTTGTAGTTGGTTTATTCGTGAAAAATACTACACTACAATACCACGATACTACAACACGTTTAACAAAATGAAAAACTTACTACTTGTTATATTATTTACATTAAGTGCCGCTGCTGCACTTGTGGCACAAGGTTTTTACGTACAACCGGGCGTGAGTTTGCTAACACCTGCTACTAGTGAAGTACTTGGACCCAAAGGCGAAAATGTCTTGACATCCGGCTCCGAAGTCAGCGGTGTCATTAGCGGCTCTTATGGTGCGGGCTTGGGTCTCAACCTCAATTTGGGCTATATGCTCAGTCGCAATTTCGGGATTGACCTGGGCATATCTTATGTCTTGGGGTCAAAAACCTTAATCGAAGAATTTACGGATGGCAGTAGCTACGACCGTTCTTATGCCACCAACAAACGTGTGACCCTCAGCCCGGCTTTTATTGTAGATGCAGGGTCGGAGACGCTGAGTCCTTTTGCGCGGTTTGGTTTGCTGATACCCGTTGGAGGACAGACGGACGGCTTACGGGAATCCAATGATCCGGCTATGGTCAGTCCTATCATTACAACGCTATTTCCTGATGCCACAGGGTTTGAAGCCGAATCCATTGCCAAAGGTCAATTTACCGTTGGTTTCACTGCCGATTTTGGTTTGAGGTATCACATAAATGAAAAAATGAGTGTTTCGGGAGCTATCGGTTATACCGGATTGCGTATTCACAGAGATACCTACGAGGTTTCTCGTGCTGATTTGGATTTGCCGAGTGGCAAAATGGATGTCCTTTCTTTATTGAGTTTGGGCGGTGCTTATGCCTACACCCAATATTTTGATGAAATAGATGCACAAGAATTGGCAACACACCGAGCGGCAGCAGGCGATAATTATGGCTCAAAAGAATATCCGGCTTGGGAAGTTACACAGGGGGCGGGGTTCAGCACTTTTAATATATCACTCGGTCTGGGCTTCTCTTTTTAACTGGACTTTGGACGTTTTGGGAATTAGGAAATTGGGAAATTCGGTTTTAAATCGTAAGTAATTGATTATCAGGCATTTTATTTTTATTAAAATTAAAAATTATTTGATTAATTTAATTTTATAATTATTTAATAAAAAGTGGCTTATCTAGTACCGAATTTCCTAATTCCCCAATATCCAAAGTCCAGTAATGATAGTCAACAATATTAATACTTGTCATGTCGTTTAGAAAGGTGATTATTTTTACTTGGGTTGCAGATAAATTGCCAACTTGCGTAAATCCGGCTATCAGTTCATAGTTGGACAGTTCATAGTTCATAGTTGTTACAATCACTTGAATTTCAATGTGTTTGTAACTCGCTGATTATCAAAGTGTCCAACGTTAGACGGGTAGCCGTAAATCCTTATTCATTACACTAAACATACTGGACGCTGGACAACAGTTAATCAGGCTAATTATCTGAATATTATTATTGGGTTTTACCGAAATAGACGTATTTTTTTTATTTTTTTAAAATAAGTTTATAAACAATTTATTTTTAATATGAAAAATATTATAAAATATTTTTTTATTAAAAAATCGGCAAATTAACCTGATTACCTGTTATCCAAAGTTCGCTAATACAATATCATGCAAAAAATATTATCTCTTATTGCCCTTGTTGTTATTGCTTTTGCGGTGCAAGCACAAGAATTACGGGTAGATGTGACTATCAATGCACCCAAAAATCAGACGGCTGACCCGCAGCTATATAGCACTTTAGAGACCGCTTTGGAGGAGTTTTTGAATGAGACGAGGTGGACGGAAGACCTTTATAAGGAAAATGAACGCATAGAAATCACTATGCAAATCAATATTCAAGAGGAGTTGAGTGCCACGAGTTTTAATGCCGAAATGTTTATACAGGCAGTGCGCCCTATATATGGCAGCCGCCACAGCACAGCCTTGCTCGAACATGCGGATCAGGACTTCACATTCAGCTATACTCCTTTTCAACCTTTGCAATTTACTGAAAACAGCTTCAATTCCAACCTCACCTCTTTCATGGCTTTTTATGTGTATGTCATATTGGGCTTGGATTACGATTCTTTTGAATTGGAAGCCGGTACACCTTATTTCCAAATTGCTCAGGACATCATCAATACCGTTCCGAACGGCACATCTAAGGGGTGGAGTCCGATTGACGGAGTTCGCAACCGATATTGGATAGTGGAAAGTATTTTGAGTCCGCGTGCAGGCAATTATCGCAAGGCGATATACGAATATCACCGCCTTGGCTTAGATCTCATGTCTGACCAACTTCAGGTAGCTCGCCAAAATATATCCGGTGCCATTCAAAAACTCAAAACCTTCAATCAGGATTATGTCAATGCCATGTCCGTACAGTTGTTTGCCAATGCCAAGCGCGATGAAATCGTTGAGATTTTCACCGGCGCACCTTCCAATGAAAAACGCTCTGTACATAGCGTCATGGTACGTCTCGATCCGGCAAATGCCTCAAAGTACACTAAAATTAGAAGGTAATGCTTTAATGCGATAATGTTGAAATGCGATAATGCTTTAATGTTGAAATTCTTTAATGTTTTTAATGTTGAAATATGGATAATTTTGACAATAATGTTGTAGTTTTATGATTTTAAATATATTAAAGTAATATAAATGGAATCTAAAAACGAATTTATTGAACGCTTTAAAGCCAAGACAAAACGCATGGCAGTTGATGTTGTCAAGTGTGTGAATGAAATAAAACCCGGCAAATCAAGTAGTATTATTGCTTACCAAATCATAAAATCGGCTACTTCGACAGGTGCAAATTATCGTGCGGCTTGTAAAGCCAGATCAGAAAAGGAGTTTTATGCCAAAATGAGTATCGTAGTAGAAGAAACTGACGAAACGCTATATTGGCTCGAAATTATTGAAGACCTTGATTTGATTGATAATACAACCGAAATAAAACGACTACAACAAGAAACTATCGAAATTCTTAAAGTAGTTACTACCGCAAGAAATAAAAAATACAAATGATTCATTAATTATCGCATTGAAGTATTACTACATTTTAACATTAAAATCATTATCGCATTTCAACATTTTAGCATTATCGCATTATAAACAACATGATTTCCAATATTTTAAAGGGTGCAGCGATGGGTATTGCTGAGGTGATTCCCGGTGTTTCCGGTGGTACAATCGCCTTTATTACAGGTATTTACGAGCGGCTGCTTGATGCCATAAAATCATTTAGTCCTTCCTTAATCGGTACATTTCGCAAAGAAGGTTTTAAGGGATTGTGGACAGCCATTGACGGAACTTTTCTGTTGACTCTGGTTGCCGGAATGGTCGGAGGCATCGTCATCGGAGCATTTGGTGTGTCGTATTTACTGGAAGAATATCCGCCTGTAATATGGGCTTTTTTCTTTGGACTTATCATTGCATCGGCGATATATATTGGTCGCCAAATCGGGCAGTGGGGCATCACTGAAATTGCTTTACTTGTCATCGGCGCAGTGGTCGCTTATCTCATTACCACCATTGCACCTGTGGAGTGGTCGCGGTCCTTGCCTGTCGTTTTTATCGCCGGAGCTATTGCTATTTCAGCACTTATATTGCCGGGTATTTCGGGGAGTTTTATGCTCTTGCTCATGGGTATGTATTACTTCATCGTCACCAAAACGCTGAAAGAAGGCGTACTGGAAAACTTCGACCCACAAGCCATGCTCACTATGGCAGTTTTTGGCTTAGGTTGCCTGACCGGATTACTCACCGTAGCGCGTTTACTTTCATGGACTTTTAAAAATTACCGCAACCCGACACTTGCCATACTCACCGGATTTATGCTCGGCTCACTCAATAAAATCTGGCCCTGGCGCACGCCCGTAAAAGCCATGAACGAAGCCGGAGAAATCGTTACCAATTCTACCACCATACTCGCTGATCCGGAAATGAAAATTTTACAAGAAATCAAACAATTGCCTTGGGATTATACCTCCGGCGATGCCTTGCTCATCCCGGCTATGGTGACATTGGTGATTGGTTTTGTTGCGGTGTTTTTGTTGGAGCGATTGGGGAAATGATAAAACCGAGACAATTCTTTTGAAAAATTCTTAAAAAAGTTTAACTTTAATATTTCTTTTGAACTTGATTTGAATAAGTTTTGTTTATTCAGTCTAATACATTTACAAGATTTGACCTCATAAATAGGATTCACCATAATGAGCCAAAAGATAGACAAAGATATCATCCATAAAGAGTTGGATTTGATTCAGGATGTCATCAAGCGAATGGCAAACAACTCCTTTTTGGCAAAAGGGTGGCTGATTACCTTATTGGGCGTTATTTTAGCCTTGACAAAAGACAGCTTATTAAAACCCGAAGGAACGTTTACACCAATATCCACGTATATATATGCGCTCCTCTGTTTGCCGATTTTGATGTTTTGGTATTTGGATGCCTATTTTTTGTGGCAAGAGCGTTTTTATCGGCATTTGTATAATTGGGCAATCGAGCAACGACAGGAAGGAAACGATGAGCAACTCTACGCATTAAATCCGCATGTAAGATTCAAGGATAAAGCGAATGTAAGTTCTATTTGGAAGGTCATTTTATCAGAGACATTAGTGGTTTTTTATGCCTTGCCTTTGATACTTTGTTTCGTGATGTTGGGTTTTGTGTGGAGTGACGCAAAATGGGTGTTTCTTGTTGGAGGGCTTGTTTATGTGGGGATTATTTTATTTTTCTCTTTTTCTAAAAAGTAAAAATAGCATTAATATGACTTTTAAGGAGAAAGCGTTAAGTTTGGTCAGTGAAGATAAAATAGAAGATGCTCTGGAAGTTATTAGCAGCTATCTACAAGACAGTAAAAAAACTGATTTGTGGAATGAGATAACTATGCTCAAAGGACGTTACGCAGAAAGTAAAAAGCAAAAACGACTTGATACAATAGATTTAAGCGATTTTATAAAATCACGAAATAGTCTAAGATTCTCAATATTGAATTTACTTGATACTATCACCAAAGAAAAGATGAATGGTAGTATTAATGACATAGAAAAGATAAACATTTTTATTTCGTATTCTAATCAAGATATAAAGTTTAAAGAAAAACTAGATTCTTACCTTTCAATTCTTACCAACGGAGATAAAATAAATACTTGGAGTGAAAGTGAAATAAATGAAGGGGAGTTATATGAACACACTTCTGAAAAAATAGAAGAATCGGATATTGCTATCTTGCTGATAAGCCCGGATTATATAGATTCTGACTTCTTTTGGAATCAAATTGAATATTTCACAGAACGCCACGAAAATGGAACGATTACAATGATTCCTGTGGTTGTTAGACCATGTATTTGGAAGAGACTACTCAAAGGGGATATTAAAATCCTCCCACACAATGGAGTTCCTTTAAACAAGCATGAAAATTTAGAACTTGCCTACTCGCAAATAATAAAAGAATTAAAAGAAGCTATAAACCAACATAGTGAATATAGGGCTGCTATCAAACCAAAAATAACTGAACATGAAGCTCAGATAAGAAATGGTCTATCTTATGAAAACATCAATAATCTTGAAGCTTTAATAGAACTTTATAAGAGAATAAATAACCAAAAGAAAGTCAAAAAATATCAACAAGATTTAACCCAATTAAAATTTGAATACAATATAGCCAATCCTATAAAAATTAAAGAATTTCACATAGAGAATGTGTCTGTTTTTAATGAGATTCACTGGGAATTGCAGCCTGGAATAAACATACTTTTGGGGAGAAATGGATTCGGAAAGAGCCATTTAATTCGCCTAATACCATGTATGCTTCGCAACGAAAAAAGTATCATGGATAAAGACTATCATCTAAAGACCTTTTCTGATTTAAGAGTTATTATAGCTCAGAATGATGAAGATAAAAAGACACACTACAATAACTGCGAGTTTTTAGAAGACATAGGCAATATTCCTATGTTAGCGATTCCTGCTATACGTAATCTAAATACTAATGGCTCATTAACTCCTGCTAGTGATGAAATTGACGGGGAATTAAAACATATCGGTGCTGTACATTTGATTCGACAGTATCCTTTCAACAGGCTTATTCAGAATCATCTTTATATCTTTGCTAATAATCTGATTAAAGAAAGTTTGAAACATGAAGAAAATATTGAACAGACTTTAAATAACTCTTTTTCTGTAAAATTAATCGCCAAAATTATTCAAGAACTCACGAGGGACGAGTCTTTTACAATTCAAACGATAAAGGAATATTATGGTCAAGCAAGGATAGACTTTAAAGTGACTACAGAAGGAAACCCTGAACCCGTATCACTACAAAAAGTATCATTAGGAACTATCTCTGTACTAAGCATCGTATTATTAATTTATCATTACCTAAAATCACTTTATCCCGAATTAGAAGATAAAAAATTGGTCAGACAAAAAGCTGTTGTTTTGATTGATGAAATAGACGCACACATGCACCCGATTTGGCAGCGAAAAATTGTGAATATTTTGCGTAATAGTTTTCCGAATGTACAATTTATCTTGACAGCACATAGTCCTTTGGTTGTAGCCGGATGTTTGGAAAGAGAAGTCGTAGTTTTGAGAAAAGAGGGTAAATCAGGTAAGTTTTCGCTCCATCAATTTGAACAGAATTTTATTGGAAAAGAGATAGAAGATATTTATAGAATTGTTTTTGAAATTGAGGATGTAGATGAGGATGAAATGTATAAAAGTCTGTTATTCAAGCGTTCAAGGTGGAGTCCGGAGGAGATTGATAAAAAAATTAATGAATTGGAACAAAAAGAAAACCTCACGGATGAAGAAGAAAATGAACTCAATGAATTGTTTTTATTAAGCCGGATAAAATATATCCGAGAAGAAAAAGAAAGCAGAAACCTTGAGGAAGTGGTTGAAAAATTAAGAGCAGAAAACAGACAATTAAAATACGAATTAGAACTCAAAAATTGAATCCCGCCACACCATGCGAGAAGTTGCCATCGAACAATTATTGGAGATTTACGCCAACGCTCAACACGATGAGGTACACCATAATGCCGCGTACCCTACATTGTATGATAAGTACAAATCAACATCTTGGTTCCCCTCTGACCAATTAAAAATTGAGGAAATAAAGATATGGATTGAAGATAGGGTAGCGATACAGCAATCCGTCAAAAATCAGTTGCGGGAATGCCTGAAACTTTTGAAAAAACGAAAGGTAAGCCATGATGACAAAGGATATGATTTTGCCTTGCGTCTGATTCAGAAGATATACTATGAGGATTGGTCTGTTGAACAAAAAGCACACTTTGACAATGTTTGCTGTATATTGGACAATTGGAGTAAACAGTTTTTCTTATCATTCACTAGCCGGAAACTCAATCCTAATGAGATTAATCAACTCCACAAAAACCACGAATATTTTATCAGAGATGTCTTGGGTTACCGGAGAAGTGATTGGTTGAGGGATATAAAAAGTGATAAAAATCTACTTGCAAAAGCTATTAATGCCCTGCTTTCACAAAAGCTGACGGGGTTTTACTACCCATACCATGAAGGTGACAATAGCGTTGTAGAACAAAAATTGAAAGATGAATGCATGTGTACTTTCGCATTTATTCAACTTGTGCAGAATGTCATGTTTCGTCCATACGCCAATCGTAAAAACTATTGTCATTGTGAGTATTGTTATGTAAAAGAAGCTGAAATACCAAACGAGCGAAGATTATACGTACTTGCTGAAGAGTGCCAAGAGGATTTAATGAAAATTGAGGATGTACATACTGAATACGAGGAATGGTTGACTGAAATCCGTAGCAAAACCAAAGTTGAATTAGACTTTACAAGAACACACCGCGCAAGGATAATAGAGGAGCAGAGAGTTAAAATTGAAAATAACATTATCAAAAAAATCGAACGTGAAAGAAACAAACTCTTTGAAAACGTACCGGATTAAGAGCCACTACCAGTACCACATTATGAAAAAAATCACACTACTCACCGCCCTTATCACCCTTACTCTCACCTTACAAGCACAAAAAACCATTCACCAACAATTCCAATCCAAGACCTTCAATATCAATGGCTATAATATCAATGTAGAGACCAAAGGTAAGGGCAATCCTGTGGTATTTATTGCCGGAGGTCCGGGCAATTCTCATGATTATCTGCAAGGTAATTTTGGTAAATATTACAAAGATATGCAAGTCGTATTTTTTGATGCTTTGGGACGTGGTATGTCTGATAATGCTAAAGATAGAAGTCAGTATTCGATTGATAATGATGTGGAATTATTGGAGGCGATTCGTCAGGAGTTAAAACTGAAAAAATGGTCGGTGGTAGGGCATTCTTACGGAACGGTAGTCGCGCAGGCTTATGCACTCAAATATCCCGAAGCTGTGAATAAAATGCTCTT
This sequence comes from uncultured Saprospiraceae bacterium, assembly GCA_938028705.1. Taxonomy (GTDB): domain Bacteria; phylum Bacteroidota; class Bacteroidia; order Chitinophagales; family Saprospiraceae; genus JAHDEO01. The sequence continues at coordinate 13,306 of CALIZI010000241.1, forward strand.
AATCAACGGTTTTCATAGTGGGTTAATGTGGCAAGCGAATTGTGATAGTTATAATCATTATTGCAAAACACACTTCCCCGAAAAGTGGCGATTGGTGGATTCTCTGCGTTTGGAAGGCTATGTTTCAAGCGACTCTGTTTTCAGTGAATTATATGGTAGTTTTCCAACCAAGTATATTTATTATCACAATACTAAACTCCATCAACCTATGCCCAAAGAACGGGTGCGTTCATGGAGCAATGATGTGTATTATACCATAGTCGGTAGAGATGCGGATTTTCATGTGACGGGTAGTATGGGCGATTGGGATGTGAGGCGACAATTGAAAAATATTAGTGCGCCCACGCTCGTTGTTGCAGGGCGTTACGATGGCGTTTCAACCCCCGAATGGGTAGTCCAATACAAAAAATATATGCCACAAGCACAATTTGTAATGTTTGAAAACAGCGGACATAATCCTTATCTGGAAGAACCGGAAAAATTCTTTGAATTATTCGAGGAATTTTTTGGTGGCTAATGAATAATACTCATAATAATTTCAACAACCAATGTTATAATAAAAGTTTTTATTATAACATTGGTCGTAGAAAAATGTGCTTAATTGGTAACAGCAATAATTTCAAGATTAATATCTTCACTCACCATAAATGTTCCGGTACTTTCCCCTACTTTATAATCGTAACGGCTAATCTTTAGATTACCCTTAAATTCTCCATTACTGTAACTAAAAGGAATGCTGACATCTTTAGTTACACCGTGCATAGTCAATTGACCATTAGTAACAAATCCATTACCTTTTTGGCTGATACTTGATGATACAAAACAAATATCTGGGTATTGCTCAACATGGAAAAAATCCTCATTACGTAGGTGTTTATCGCGTGCATTATTGTCTGTATTGACGCTCGCAGCATCTACACAAACATTAAAACTTGAATTCGCCAAATCAGCTTCATCAAATTTTATATCGCCTTGCATGCCTGTAAAGTTGCCTTCAACTTCTATCCACCGCATGTTTTTGACCGTAAAATTGGCTGCTGATTTTTGCGTGTCAATAGTTTGTGCTTGCAAAGACATCGCAAAAAATACGGCAATTGCCGCCATTAATCCATTTTTCAATATATTCATAATTAATTGTTTTATATGTTTAGTTTAAAAAATAATTTCAATTTCAAATACAACCTCAAATACAAAATCAATTTTTAATTTGCCATCGGCAAACTTCTATTTGAATTTGAGGTTGCATTTGAAATTGTGCTTGTTAAAGCGAATAAACTACTCCGAGCAATATCATCCCGTAAGTTCCGCGATAACGTGTATTGCCTTCTTGCAATTCCGTTTCGGTGCGATATTCCGTAAATAAAGGTCCAAAGCCCACTGTTGCTTTCCAATTTTCATTGAACTTGTATCCGACAAAGAAATCAGACCGCACCATACCAATATCATTTGGACCTAACAACAAAGCTGTAACCGAACCGGGGTTGACCACAGTTTCTGTTTCCACTCCATCAGAAATAGAAGTATGGACGGCATCCTTATCTCCACCGAAAGTGTAACCTAAGGCATCAATATTGAAACCTACTTCAAATCTATCTGCAATCACATAAGATGCACCAACATACAAAGCAATATTGCTCATCTGCGGACTACTCACAAAGACAGAATCTCGCATAGTTTCATCATTCCAAAATTTCGGTGGTGCAGAAGCATGGTTGCCATCACTACCGGAAAAACTCGTAAAACGAACACCATAACCAAGTCTGAGTGCCTTATTTTTGAGAACGCCCCAATCTTGCCAGTATCCGATACCGCCAATGAAACCACCGGAAGTAAATCCTATTCCGGCTTCAATACTGTTGTTGAGGGTTTTTGCTTCTTGTGCATAGGTACTTTGTACTTGTAGGAACATTGCAAAGAATATTCCAATTGCTACTGTTAATAATTTTTTCATACTATTCATAATTAAATTAATTGTTATGTATAAATGGTTTAAGTTTAGTGTTTTTTCGCGTATTTTTAATAAGCCCTAAATATAAAGTAAGGCAATTTATGTTAAGAACTATCTCACATTATTACTTACAATTATGTCGGCATAAGGACTTTTTGTGAGATAAATTTAAACTGACAATAATGACTTACATTTCGCTGATTTTTAAGTGAGAAAATAAAATTTAATAATTGATTATCATCTTTTTACTGGACTTTGGACATTGGGGAATTAGGAAATTCGGTATTAGGTATCCCGATAGTTATCGTATCGGGATTTTTATTAAATAATTATAAAATAAAATTAATTAAATATTTTTTAATTTTAATAAAAATGAAACAACTGATAACCAATTACTTACGATTTAAAACCAAATTTCCCTCATACTACTATACATGACCCAAAAACACCAAGAGAAAACGTCTTGCTGAATTTATTTCAGCATCTCCCAGACAATGGAAAACGGCTGATGAAAAATGCTCTAACTTTTTGATTTATAATAAGATACAAAATTATAGCTCACATTTAACATCGTGCTTGTAGCTTGGGAGATTCTGAAATAAATTCAGAAAGACGTTCTGGTTTGAGGTTCATGTATAGTAGTATGAATTTCCCTCTTGGCTGAACCGAGACTAATTCCCAAAATGTCCAAAGTCCGGTTTTTACTAAGTACCCTTGTTTCTCGTATTTTTTTCGATAAAATATTTTTACAGAATATTATTTTTAATTAAAAATTAATAAATATGTATGTTGTTCTTTATTTTCAGTTTAATATGGAAACATAAAAAATATTAAGATTAGTTTTTATTACATAAAAAAAATATAATTTCGCAAAATTGTTAAAAACCAATCATTATTTTAAGTTAATTATTTTTATTACTTGAAAAATACGAGAAACAACGTTATATAAATTTATATAAATTTATTTTAATTTACAACAAATAATCAATGTGTTCGCCAAATCAAAAATTATAAATCGAATGTGAATAGTTTATTTATTTTTGTAAAAAATTAATTTTTAATTATTTACAAAAATAATGATTTAAAATATTTTTTTCTCCTTTCAAAATCAGCGAAATCACAGTAATGAAGATTAGATAGCTCAAGTTGTCCGCAATTTGAATTAGATAGTTTGGCAAAACTCTGCTATCCATTTTCACTAAACATAAGATTAAGCGAATTTAACCAATTATTGTTTTACACTACTGCCTTTGCTTGTGTCGGCATGGAGACTTTTGGTGGAAAACGAGCGTTGGAGAGGGGGGTTGAGTGGTATTTTCCTATTTAAATCGCTTAAATAAAGCGGGTAAAAAACAAACATCAGCCAGCAAAGCAGCAAGCACTGTAAAAGCACACAAACATCCAAAGGTACTCACAGAAGCCACACCACTCAAGCCCACAATTAGAAATCCGCATACCAGAGATATAGTGGTAGAAAAGAGGGCACCGCCTGTATAATCCAATGCCTTGTCAATGCTTTCTGTGACAGAAAAATTGAGGCTTTGATAGTGTTTGAATTTATTGATTAGATGAATGGTGTCGTCCATTGCCACGCCCAACATAATCGGGGCAAGCATCGCATTGGCAGCCTCCAAATGAATCCCGAAAAAATACATCACCATAAAGGCAGCAAATAAAGGTAACAGGTTGGGAATCAATGCTAAAATACTCATTTTAAATTGCCCGATAAAATAAAACAGGATACAAAAAGAGATAAGAAACGCTGCGCCGAATGACCGAAATTGAGTTTGTAAAATGTAGGTATTCAATTGGGCAAAAATGGGTGAAAAACCATGAATTTTTAGCTGATAATCCTCAGTGGGAAAGGTATTTTCAAAATCCGTTTGAATGGATTGTAATAATGGTCGTAAATCTTTCGTGGGCAATTCTTTGATGTTGATATTGATTGCCAAATAAGAAAAATCATCGTCCATGAGTGAGAAAAAGGCATTGGATTGGTTTTGGCTCTTTTTAAAGGTGCTTTCAAAATTTGCTGCATTGATTTTGGAGAATGTAGGGATTCTATCTTCTAAAAATGTTTGAAAATCAACTATCGAAACGGGATGCGCGATGAGTGGATTAGTGTCAAGTTTTTCTTGGAAATTTTTTAATTTAATTAATACCTCTCTTGTCAATATTGACGCTTCCTGCCTACCCGACACATTCAATTGTAATCGAATGCTTCCCTCTAATGTATGCTCAATTGCTTCCAAGTCATTTTTGACCTTTCCTTTGCCCAATAAATCCAAAGAATTGGTGCTGACTTCCACCGAAAAAACACTAATCAAACCGAAAATAAATACCAACACGCCAATACCCAAAACGGTCTTATTATAATGCGTTGTCCAATGATTTATTTTTTTTGTAAATGCTGAAATATTTATTTTCCGCACATTCGCGTGTAATGATTTTTCATTCAAAAAACTAAAACCAATCGCCGCAATCACATACACCAAACAAAAAGCAAGCATCAAGCCTACGAAGGTAAACATCCCCATAATCTTGAAGGCAGGCAAAGGCGACAGCACCAACGCGAGATAACCAATTATCGTAGTTAATGTGGTATAAAAACAAGGTTTAAGGCTTTTTTGCAGAGCAATTTTTATTTGTTCGACGTGTGTTTGTTGTTGATTTTCTTTCCGATGAATATGGTAAATATTGACAATGTGAATAAAATCACTCACACTATAAATCATCAAAATCGTTGGGATGAGCATTGAGATTAAATTCAAGGAATATCTCATACTCGTCATCAATCCAAACGTAACACTCACCGGCAAAATAATCGCCAACAAAGCAATCGGCACATAATGCCAATGCGGTAACAAAAACAACAAAAGCCCCAAAATCACTGCTACCGACAGCACCGCAAAAAAGATACTTTCCCCGTAAATCGTCTCATTAAATGCCTCGCCCAAAACAGGTGCGCCCGAGATGTGACTTTCTCCAACGGTGCTTTCAATAATGCCTTTGAGATGCCCAATCATTTGGCTGCGCTCTTCGATTTGATTGGCAGGAATCAGGCGCAGATAGAAGAAGGAAAATCGCTTATCATCCGAGATTAATTGGCGACTCAAAGCCGGCAAATCGTCCAATATTTTTTCGATATTTTCGCGCTTTCTGTCTGTTTGGTAAATGTTGCGATAGTAGATTTTTCGATTGGAATAAATGGGATATTTCGCATTGGCAAGGCTAAATGAGGTATCTACATAAGGCAGCGAATCTATCTTTTGATGCAGTTCGCGCAGCTTCTCTACGTGGTTTTTTGCCAACGCATCTTCTGTCGGAATCATGGCAATCACGAGTTCGTCAGAACCTTGTTCATCCTGAAATTGTAAATATTCCTGATAATCTTTATTCGATTCTAAAAACCAGATACCCAGCGAATTATCCACCGTCAACAGCCTCAAAGTTTGCGCTCCGCCAATCGCCACAGCAATCGCGAGCAACACCATGATGCTTTTTTTATAATCTAAAACAAGCTGAATAATTCGTTGAAAAATCATGCTACATTATACGGTAAGAATCGCGTAACCGCCGTAATTTCCATGATGAGATATGGAAATTACCGTCGATTGTTTTTCATTTTGATGATATAAATATGGAATTTGATTTTCATCCTTTTGAATCCTTAAATCTGCGACTGCAAGATTAGTCATTTTTGCATAATTTTTCAATAGATGTTGGCGAGTAGTTTTGTGTTGTGTTGGGTAATTATTTTTTTTAATATAAAAATTATTTTTTATTAATTTTTTATTAATATTATCTAATTGAGCAACTGTATGAATGTGCGTATCCGTGACCACACTTTTCGTAGAAAAGGTGTACCCCGTACTGACGACTTTAGCCGTCAAGTCATCCACTCGGCGACGGCTAAAGTCGTCGGTACAGAAGGCTATTTTTTTCGGTGCAAAAAATCGTCGTTTTTCCAGTCGCGCAATGATTTTATACACACTCTCTTTCCCACTCCACAGCAACCACACCGCCGCATCTTTATCATTCGCAGTATGAATAAAATGCCGTTCCTCTTCCGTAAAAATCTTTTCTAAAAAACGAGGTCGCTGCCAATTGCTTTCCTTTCGCGCAAGCTGTAAATCGACAATATCATTACCTACCATTACTAATGTTGAATGAGTGAATTTTGAATGGTTCTACTGAAATAAGGGTGATTTTAAATTATTTTATAATAAAAAATATTTATAAATAATTAATTTTTAATAATAAATAAATTATAAAATAATTTTAATTAATTTAAAAACGGCTATATTTCAGTGTGACCATGAATGGTTTAAATGACGAATCATTTTACACCAATTTTCTCCGTAATAATATCCATCGCGCCCTTCACCGTCAACATATTTTCCATCGCCTCATCTTCAATCAGAATATCAAATTTATCTTCTACATCCAACACAATATCCACCAAATTAGCGGAATTGATTTTCAAATCATCAATAAATTTAGTGTCTTCTGTCAGGTTTTGAAAGGCGGCTTCATCTTGCACATAAGGCTTGGCAATTTCTTTTAAAGCCTCAATTAATTCAGTTTTATTCATATTTGTATTTTTTGGTCGGCAGCTTTCGGTCCGCAGTCCGCCGTTTTAACGTGAAACAGTCTCGCGTATAAGCGGCGGACTGCGGACTGATAAACTGCCGACTGATTACATCTTCTTAAAAATCAAACAAGCATTTACATCGCCAAAACCAAAACTTGCTTTGGCGACGATATTTACGTCTTTTGTATGGATTAATTTAGTAGGAATTTTATCGGGCGAAATTAAGGAAGAAATATCGGGATGCAGGTCATCGCAATTGGTATTTGGAAAAATAAACTCATTTTTCAAACCCAAAATCGCCGCTACACACTCAATCGCCCCGGCACCACTCAGGCAATGCCCTATCATAGATTTCAGCGAATGAATATACGGAAAATCCGCGCCTTTCCGACCCAAAGCCTCCGCCCAATTTTCTATCTCAACAGGGTCTTTTATCGTAGCGGTCAAATGTCCGTTTATAAGGTCAATATCGTCGGCTTGAATACCTGCATGTTCAACGGCAGATTTGATACAACGCTGTACCGCTGTGCTATTTGGGGCTGTCATCGTACCGCCGAGTCGCTGTCCGCCGGAGTTAACCGCACCACCCAAAATCTCTGCATAAATCGGCGCACCACGCTCCATTGCACTCTCCAAACTTTCGACCACCAAAGCTCCACCACCGCTTCCCGGCACAAAGCCCGAAGCCGTGGCACTCAAAGGTCGCGAGCCTTCCGTTGGGCTATCGTTATGCTTGTAGGTCATCACCCGCATCGCATCAAAACCACCCCAAATATACGGACCATGTTCGCCGCTACTACCGGCTATCATGCGTGTCGCACGACCTGCACGGACACGCTCATACGCTAACAAAATCGCCTCCGTTCCCGTCGCACAAGCGGAGGAATTGGTCGTCACTTGATTACCCAAGCCGATGATACCGCCCAAGTAAGCACTCACACCGCTCGACATCGTTTGCGCCACCGAAGTACTGCCCAAGCGTTTGACTTTTCCTTCGTCGAGTTTGTAGGTCGCTTCCCGCATTTTCTCCACGCCCGAAATCCCCGTTCCAAAGATGCAGCCGCTATCCCAATGTGGTTCTTCTTCCGCAAAAGACAAACCCGCATCACGCCACGCATCAATGCCCGACATACAGGCATACAAAATTCCCGAACTCGTAAAGTTTCTCAATTGTAAAGGTGTCAAATACTTCAATTTCAATTCCTCCGAAACCTCCGGAATACCGCCAATACAACAAGAAAAATTCATCGCTTTCAATTCTTCGAAATATCGAATGCCTGATTTTCCCGCTTTAATTGCGGCTTCAAAATCCTCCAAACCCACGCCATTTGGGGCAGCTACGCCTAAGCCGGTTATTACTACTCTTTTGCTCATTATTTTACATTTTACATTTGTTTTCTTGACAAGTTTATCTGATTGCTTGACACTTCATACGATATTAATTTTACACAAAATATAAGTAACTCGTTTGGTAAACTTTTCAAGTTTGCTAAACGTGGGCAAGGCATTAAAGTTTGTAACTATCTAAAAATCAGTACATTACTTCTCCGATAGCTATCGGAGACCAAACTTTTTGAAGTTTAGCAAACGGAGTATTTAAATTTTATTTTAACTTCCAAAAGGGGTGTAGCTGTATTTTAATGTAGTATTTATGCAGCTATACCGCGTGTATCTACGTAGTTCCAAAATTGCTTCACCCCACTGGGAGATTGATAGTTTTTTTTCTTTGCCTTTACTTGTCAACTTTTCTCCATTCAGTAAAATCGCTGAACCATTGATATGGGTGACGATGTAGATTTGATACACGGTGGGTTTCAACCCACCGCTTTTGCGAATCTAATGTATATATCAATCTTCTGCCTCCTTGATAATCGTTTCCACTTCTGCCTCCGTCATATCCAAAGAATTTGCAATAATAGGAATGGCTATTCCATTTTTATGAAATCCAAGCACTGCGACAACCTTCGTTTTCTGTTCACCTTTCTGCTCACCTTTCTCAATACCTTTCTGCTCACCTTTCTCAAACCCTTCCTCAAACCCTTCCTCTTTCGTTAAAGTCAACATCCGCTTTCTCATGTATTGAATCTTGGATTCAGCGCGTTCTTCAGGTGTAAGGTTGTCAAGTATGGCGCGATTGACGGCTTTATTGATAGCTTCATTGTCAGTGTTAATTTTACTGAGGTCTTGTTCCTCTTTCATGGATTCTACGATGAGGTCAAGCCAGTCTTTTATGGCTTTTGGAGTATCGTCGTTAGCATGTATGGCATTGAGCATCACCAGTTTATGGTCGTGCATGTAGCGTTTGTCGCCTTTGAGGGTTCTTGGGTTGGTGTCGGTAATGAGTACATCATCTTTGAGGAGTTCGCCGTTTTTATTTTTGATTTTATAGGCAGAAGTTACGACCACAATTACATACACATCTTTAGCATACGAATAATCGCGACTACTTTTTTGTAAATCGACTAAATTTGCATGAAAATAATGGGAGAAGCGATTATAAGCGTAGTCGTAATCTACTTTTTGAATTTCGACTACGGTACGGTTGGCTTTATCTTCTGCATATAAATCCATTCTGAATTTAATAGCACTTACTTTGCTTGGTAGTATTTTTTCGGTTTCCACCTCGTCAATTTCAATATCAATCCCCAATACGTCCTTCACAAATGCAGTAAAAATTTCTACATCTGTAAAGACTTTTTTAAAATGTACTTCGTTATCTAAACTGGCAATTTTCATATTGTAAAGATACTGAAATGTACTATATTTTACAAGAGGACTGTCGTTATATGGGTTAGCAAAAACATAAACCAAGGGCAGATATAGATTTGTTGTCATCTCCTCACTTTTTTGGCAATCATTCCCGCAATCGTTCCTTTGCAGATAAGTTCATTTTGTTCATTTCGCATTTCTACTTGGCATTTTAATTTCCCAAAACGGAAATATTCTTTTCGGGAAATGACTTTGACTTTTTCACCGGGATAAACGGGCAGAAAATAATCTGTTTGATTGGAAGTCATCGCCATTTTCGGGAACTCCGCTGTTTCTTCTATTTTATCTTTCATTAAAAAAATACCTAAACACACCAAACCAATTTGCGCCATAGTTTCTGTGAGAATTACGCCGGGTGTGATGGGATGATTAATGAAATGTCCTTTATAAAAATACGAATCCGCAGGGTAGGTGTACGTTCCTGTCGCACCATTTTCATCAATATGCTCCAAATTATCTACAAACAAAAATGGTGTCGTGTATGGTAGTAAGGATATTATTTTTTCTAAAGTCATGTATTATTTTATAATCTCTTTTCTAGACAAGTTCATCTAAATAATAAAAGTTTTGATACTTTTGGAATCTGATTTTAAAAATCAAAACAAAATTTAAATACTCCGTTTGCTAAACTTCAAAAAGTTTGGTCTCCGATAGCTATCGGAGAAGTAAAGCACTGATTTGTAGTTAATTATGAATTTCACTACCCTGCCCACGTTTAGCAAACTTGAAAAGTTTACCA
>CALIZI010000242.1 GCA_938028705.1 uncultured Saprospiraceae bacterium
TTTCGCTCATCTGTACTATAAGGTGAAAATCGTTATTGTAATGTAAAATCCCGTCATTCGTCGGGACAAGTTGTAAAATAATAAATGTAAAATGTAAAAGTGTATAACGTGAATGTTTTTTAACAATAATTTGATTTTCAAATTTTTAAATATATAACAATTTAAAAATAAATAACTTCATGTCCTATCGACACTTTTACATTTTACATTTTGTGTTTTACATTTTACATTTCAAAAAAGTATCAACTACTTTTACCACAAATTTAAATATGCCAGATATATTCTAACTTTTTCCATTGATTAATGGCCTAAATTTCCATTAATATCGTGTCATTTGGACACACTTCATTTGGTTTTTTGTAGCGTCTGGACGTTCAGACGCTACTTTCTTTGTCTTAAAAAAAACTTGAGTTTCATTTATTTAAGTAGCATCTGTGTTTTTGGTTTTCTACGGGTGCTGCTTTTTTATGTAAGTAAGTAATGAGACAAAAATAAACTAATAATATTTGAACCACTAAGTGCACAAAGAACACAAAAGTCGAATGAATGAAGTAAGAAAACTAAGATAATGTAAATAATTCATTATTAAATACTTATAAATACTTTGTGGACTCTGCGCTTATTCGATTTTAGTGTTCTTTGTGCGCTTAGTGGTTAAGATATTTTTGTCCAACTACTTACATGTAGGTTTTTTGTCTGGTTAATTATTTCCCGAATGAGATAGGGAAAATTAAAAAGGAGCTATCATTTGATAGCTCCTTTCTAACATTAAGGAATGTGCCCTTACTTTTCTAAAACAAACAGACTTAAATTATTTGTGGAAAACGAGTTTTGAATAATGTATGATTTGTCCGCGCTCATTCTTGATAGCAACAAAGTATATACCGGACAATAATCCTTTCAAATCAAGTGTTGTCAGGTCGAATGTTCTTTCGAAGGTTCTTATTGGCTGCCCCGATATGTTGTATATGGTGATTTGATTGGCGGTATCGTCATTGAGTATTTCTATTTGTACAACTCCGTTTGTTGGGTTTGGATATACGCTCACTTCAGAAGTGGCAATAAGCTCTTCTTTGTTATTTGGCTTAGGAACAAAAACCATACGATATATATAATGTGGCGGGTTTGATTTTTCTCCTCCAAAATTACCTTCACTTTCCACGAGGGGCCAAATTGTAACAATATTGTCAATGCCGGCTTGAATAGAGGCATCGGGAATTGAAATGGAAAAATTTTTGGTCTTGCCAGAAGATAGTTTAGGGTTGAATGTCACTATGTGTTCTGTGTCATATTCTGTGGGTAGTGTTTCGGGTTCTGTTGTGCCTACATGCACCCGAAATGTAATATCATCTGTAAGCGAGATGTCACCTGTATTGGTCAACATAATATCGGCGCGAAGTGAACTGCTAAGATCGTCATCGTCGTCATTTTTTTCTCCACCATCATTACCGTTTTTGCCTTTCCCGTCATCGTCGTCGTCACTGTCGTCATCATCACTTTCGCTTTCGTCGTCACTCTCACTTTCGTCGTCATCATCGCCACCCTCGCTTTCGTCATCATCATCACCCTCGCTTTCGTCATCGTCATCACTCTCGCTTTCGTCGTCGTCGTCGTCATCATCATCATCATCATTGTCACGACCTTGACTGTTATCGTCGTCGTCGTCATCATCATCGTCATCGTCATTGCTGTTATCATCTTCCAACACCAATTCAAATTCAAATTCAAATTGTGTGTCTTGTTGTGCAAAGGTACTTGTATGGATAAAGAGGGAGCATAAAATAATTAGTAAAATGTATTTATTCATTGTCTTACTTCATTTAAATTTTTCGATAAACTTTTCACTTGTTATGGTAAAATTGCAATAAAATCAGGAAAAAAACACGTACTTTTGTCAAAAAAATTACATCGTTAATTGTACATAATGAAATATTTATTGACTAAGTTTATACATCGAATGAAGGTAGAGGAGATTCGATATTATAAAATTTTTAATGCTAAGTATCTTCAAAAAGGTAAGGAGAAAAAAACGACGGAGCTTTTTGATATATTGTATCACAAAACACCGGACGAATACGACGACGCACTTGCCAATTCTTTTTTTCCTAAAAAAAATCGCAATTCATATTACAGGCTCAAAAATAGATTATTGCATGATTTGGAGTCCAGCTTGATTTCTTTTCATCTGGAAAAAGATGATGAATTTGTGATTATGAATAAAATTAAGTTAGCCACTATTTTTTTGCAACGTACCGCTTACCGCGAGGCTCAATATTATTTGGAAGAAGCCGAAAAACTAGCTGTCAAACAACAAGCCTATAATTTATTGAATGTTATTTACGATAAATTTATTCAATTGTGTAACCTCAATTACGCGCTCAATCCTGCACCTTATCTGGAGAAAAAACAAGCGATACAAGAAAAATATGAACAGATACAAAAGACAGAACTTTTGCTCGCAACGATTAGTCACCAACTCCATCAGTCCAATTTTTCTGCCAAAGAAGTAGGTGTAGTAGAGATACTGGAGCAAATCCAGCAACAAATTCAGCTTTCCAATCACGAAGATTTATCACCGGGCTTGCGGCTTCAAATCAATCGTTGTGCGCGAAATATTTTATTGCAAAAAAGAGAGTTTGCGGCTTTGGGCGAGTATCTCGAAGAGAGTTTTAGGGAATTTGAACAAGATGGTATATTTTTTAAAAAGAACCATGAAGAAAAAATTATCATGCTAATTTGGCTGGTCAATACCTTTGTCAGATTGAAAGCCATTGACAAAATTATTTTCTTTACAGAAGAACTCGGCAGCAGCCTTCAAACAGCCACGCAGTCACTGCATGATAAATACCTGTGGTTGTATTATCAATGTAGAATGGTGGTGCTTTTCGTTCAAAGAAAACCGGAAGCCGCCATTGAAATGCTCGAAAATCTGATTCATACGCCTGAGTATCGCAAAATATTGAGTTATTTTTCAGTCTATCTCAACCTGTCTATGTTGCATTATTATTGTCAAAATATTGATGCAAGCCTTGATTATATGGGAAAGATTTTGGTATCCAAAGATTACAAAAGTATTTCGCGTTTGTGGCTTCTCAATATCAGTATTGTAGAACTAATGCTGCGCTACGAAGCACAGGATTATAGTTATGCTTTGAATCGTTACAAAGAACTACGCCGAAAATATAGAAAAGAATTGACACAAGAAGGCTATCGGGAGCAAAGACAATTTCTGGAAATCATGCGCGACCTGCTCAACAAATCAGACGCACTAAATCAAAGCCGGATTCGACAAAAAATAGACGTATTTGTTACCGAATATACACATTTTGAAATCGGTGCCAATGAGTTGTTGAGTTATAATCTTTGGCTGAAAAGTAAACTCGAAAAACGTCCTTATTATGAAGTGATGTTGGCGGCTTATTATGAAGAATAAAAAAAGGGGTAGTGTTCGACTAAAGTAGGGAGACCTATAAACGCGAAAGTTGTCAGACGAATCCTTTTGTAAAAAGCAGATATTATCAGATAAAACAGTAATTTTCTATAAAAACATTCGTCTGACAACTGCCCCCTACTTTAATAGAACACCAGCAAAAAAGGAGTTATTAAACAATAACTCCTTTTTTATTACAATTATAATAACTAAAGCAAAAACTATTAGGGAACTTTATCAATTACCGTCATCATCAGAATCATCGTCTGATTCGTCAGTATCATCGTCAGAATCATCGTCTGATTCGTCAGTGTCATCATCAGAATCATCGTCTGATTCGTCAGTGTCATCATCAGAATCATCGTCTGATTCGTCAGTGTCATCATCAGAATCATCGTCTGATTCGTCAGTGTCATCGTCAGAATCATCGTCAGAATCGTCTGAATCGTCGTCTGAATCATCATCAGATTCACTGGTATCGTCGTCCGAATCATCATCAGATTCGTCAGTGTCGTCGTCAGATTCGCTAGTGTCGTCGTCAGAATCATCGTCAGATTGGCGGGTACCATTATCTACCGGACGGTTAGTTCCTGACAACAAGCTATTGTCAGAGAAACAAAACTCGTTATAGCCTCCCCATCTGTTACCTTCAAATTCAGTTGTCCACTCTGCCCAACCTGTTTCTCCCTGCGTTGTGGTTGTGTCCGTACCCATCACAGTTTTGAACAATTCAGCGTGAGGTGCAATAACAAAACAACTTTGTATATTGCTCAAAGGGTTGCTACAATCAATAGCTACATCAGGTATAACTTCTCCGGTTTCTGTGTCTATCCATTCGCCTGCTTCATTTTGGCGTGCAGCTCTTGTTTCGACAGTCTCCATAGCTTCCGGTGCAAATTGGAAGACCCAAGGTGCAGTATTGGTCACGTTTTCAGTGTCACCTACATTAAGTCCTATCCTTCTACCATCAGGAGCAACTACCGTTCTTTGTGCGCCATTACATTCCGTAATATAACCATCAGGGTGGTCATAGCAATTGGAAGTAATGAACAATTCGCCAAGATAACAACCGACATACTGCACACGAACAGCGTCATTTCTGCTATCACCATCAGTATCTACAACTTCTACGGTATAGCTTCCACCGAGTGCATTTACGCCCTGCGATTTCATCACTTCTTCGATAATACCCGGATAAGTTTTTCCTAAAGATTGTACGCCACAATCCACTTCGCTCCAAAATAGCCCGTCGCCGGATGCCCAAGTAATACTTTCGTCATTTGTACCACCTTCGTCTATGGTAGCACAAAATACATCGTCAGGATTGATTGGGAAGAAAGCCTCCCATGAGGTGGTTTCGCAATTCCCTTTGAGGTAAGTACAGATTCCTGAGAGGGTCGTATCTTCTACCTCTGTGGTTTCTATATCGGAGAGTGGAATGGTATAAACCACTACATTAGTTAGTTCATCTTCTCCCAATTCTTGTGCGTATGGAAATTGTCCGATTTTCGGATTACCCTCATTGCTGATAGGTAATCCTTCTGCACTACCTACGTAGAGGTGCGTTGTGCCGAGTTCCCAACCGTCAGTAGTTTCGTAAGTGACAATAAGGTCTGTCTCGGTAGTTTCTACTGTTACCGTACCGGCTTCGATATCCTGCCCGCCGTACAGTTTGTAGGTTTCTATGGCTCTGGAATGGATGGTTCCGGAACTTTCCAATTGACTGACTGGAATCAACTCTGTTTGCTCACAAGCGTATAGCATAATAAGCACACAAAGCCCAATCAATGAAATTAATTTGTTCATGTTTTAACGATTTTTTATTTTAATAATGCATGTTAAAAAATATAAACTGCTGATTAACAGTCCATTTGGTCATTTAGACTGTCAAATAGGTGTTTGGGTTGCACTTTTGTTTTTTGTTGAATTTGTCATTTTAATGGAGCGTATTCTATTTGATAATTAAAATATTATGGTATTTGATAAAAAAATATTTGCATCGTCTTTTTTATAAAAAGTGTTTTAAAATATTGATTATCAATATTTTATATAAAAAATACAATATTATAAATAAATTATTATTTCAAATAAATTATATGTTATTATTTATAAAAAATTGATTATCAATGAAATACAACCATTTAAGGGTGTAAGAAAAGCTTGATTTATGCTTGATTTGAGGAAGCTTTTGAGGCATAACTTCGTAAAAGGAGATTTTTTTTGGGAGGATAAGAAGATAGCCCAAACATATCTTTATACACTCAATCGTTTTTAAAATAACTTGACATTACGTTAAGATAAATTTAGAAATTATATTTTTTAAATATAAATAATTTATTTTTAAAAATATACAAAATTTAAAAATAAAGTCGTGGAAAAAGACATTTTAAACCTGTAATTTATATAAATAAGATGCTATTAAGTAGAAAGCATTTGGCATGGTTTTGCAGTTCCTATAATCATTAATTCATATCTAATTAAAATTTAATAAACATGAAAAAGATTATAACGCTGATCTTGATGTTGTGCCTTGCTTTTGTTTCACAAGACTTGATGGCACAGAAAAAAGCCGACCAACCAGCTAAGAAGAAAACAAGGGTCACTTTGAAGGATATTAATGATACTGTATTAGGCAAAAAGAAGAAGAAAGACGAAGTAGATATTATTAAATCAAATGACGACGACGATAGTGATGCTGCAAAAGAAAAGAGGAAAGGAAAAAGTAAGTCTGATAAGGCGAAAAAAGACAAAAAGGATTATAGGGGAAAAGGAAGTAAAGGAAAAGGTAAAGGTCACATTAAAGGTAAAGGACATCATAAAGATGACGATGACTCGGATGATGACAGCGATGACGATTCAGACGAGAGTGATGATGACTCGGATGATGACAGCGACGATGATTCAGATGAAAGTGATGATGATTCGGATGATAGTGATGATGACTCGGATGAAAGTGATGATGATTCGGATGATAGTGATGATGACTCGGATGATGATAGTGATGACGATTCTGAAGGTAGCAATTCCGATAAAGTTAAAGGTAAGAAAGGCAAAGTCAAAATAGGTAAAAAGAAGAAGATAGAATAGAGCGGTCAAACTTTTAGACAGCAATTAATCAGCTGATTAATTGCTGTCTAAAAGTCATTTTGCTAATTTTTGTTGGAATTCGACTTGAGATTTGGAACTTACTCAAGTTATTGTATCGAATCCACATCAATTGTATCAGCAGGGATGTTTTCTTTTTCATCTTCACTAATGCGCGTTTTTTTCTTTTTTTCTTTCAAGTGGTCATAAGTATAAACATCTTCACGTATGATTATCCAATCATCATGTTTCATTGGTAGGCAACAGGCTACTTTCGCCAAATCAACGTCTCTATCTACGATATTGGTGTAGCCTCTACCATTGAATTTTGATTTGACATTGGCATAGACCTCTACATCTTCGTAGCCTCTCCTTTGGTATTTATCTCTTAAAAAATGAGCAAATTGGAGTATCATGCCCGGATGCGTGAACATTTTTTTGCGTTGTCTTGAATTCAAATAATCCTTTGTACTGATTTTTATTACACGGTCTTCCGAAGGGATTTTTACTGTAAATCTGCCCTTGCCTTTTTTGGTGCGTAACATCATGTGCCACGAGTAGCGATGCCCTTCTTCTGTCCAATCGGTAGGACCTTCAATCAAAAAATGTCGCAAAGGAAACAAGATATGATAAGCACAAAAAACAGTGATAAATCCGACAATCAAGCGTTTGTTCCAGATTTGGGAAACAATTAAAGGCGTAGAATCAGTAGTATCCAAGGTAGCTTCGGCATCCACAAGATTTGGGAAAAAACGATGTGCGATACGCCGGGGCCAATTCGGTGAAAAATACATCAAACTCAAACCGGTGGACAAATTCGGAAAAATACCGATGCTGAATATCAGCTTATTCATGGCATGAAAAAAGATGACAAATAACAAGAAGATACCTCGTGTACGCCGATTGGATAGAAAAAATACGGCAGTCAAATCCAGTAGCATACCGCCATAACTCATCAATACACCTACCCAGTCCAATTCGAGAATATGACCGATAATCGGAATCTCCTCTGCACTGCCATTGAGCCAATATATCAAAGGAATACCGCGCAACCAATCGGGATTTAGCTTGGCAATACCGCCATAAAAATAAACGATACCCATCGAAAATTGCAACAGGAAAACGGGCCAATAAGGTATCAATTGAGTGCGAATCGAAGGATTGAGCCGTGCATCTATGGAGAAGGCACGATTGGCGGGCAAGAGGCACATCAAAAAACACAGCACTGCAAACAAATAACCATGATTGAGGTAATACGACTTCTCTATCAGGTAAATATACGTATAACCCAATCCATATATAAAAGCACATAGCCTGTAACCGTAACCTACAATAATCAAGACGGCAAGCCCTATCATAAAATAACACAAAGCATACATCGCTTCCGGCGGCAATGGCTTCACCCACTCAAAACCATAATAGGTGAAATTGAATTTTGCACCACCTGTCAGGCATTTAAATTGGCTGCGGTCGTCCATAAAATGAAACATCTCATAGAGTGCCAATAAGCCAAAAACAATACGAAAAAAAACAAGTGTACTAATATCTATTTTTCGGAATAACCAATTCATATCTTTCAATTAGTTAAAAAAAACGAGACTACCTTTAAATATAGGCAGTCTCGCTCAAAATTAAAAATATACCTCGTAATATTGTGAATATGAAGTGGTAAATTTATAGCCTTTTATTATTACTCGCCGTCGTCCTCGTCAGAGTCGTCATCAGATTCTTCTTCCTCAGAATCGTCATCCTCGTCAGAGTCGTCATCAGAATCATCGTCTGAATCATCATCAGATTCTTCTTCCTCAGAATCATCGTCAGATTCTTCTTCCTCAGAATCGTCATCCTCGTCGTCGTTATTGGGTTTATCTTTCTTTCCACCTCTATCTTCGACTTCAGTTATTTCAATATTTTCCCCAAATAGGTCTGATTGTGTATTACATGCAGCAAAAGCTAAAATTACTGCCAATAAAACTAAAACTAAAATTTGTCTTAACATGATAATTTTTAAAAATTTGTAAATAATTAATAAACTACGAGATAAGTATTAATTAGGAATACAAAAGTACAGGGAAGTATGGAAGCATGTTCATCCGTTTTGTCAAATTTCTTACAAGGTTAAATTTTTGATGATGATTGATTTTTACATAAAAAAGTATGGATATTTTGGAACTTGACCACTTATATTAATGAAATTAAACATGTTTTTGGCAGTAAAAAATATTAATTTGTTACAAGGTTAAAAATGAAAAAATGGTTTTATTTTATCAAGAATATATACTGTAAACGGAGTAAATTTCGGAAAATGCCAACGTCGTTAGACGTGATTCATTTGGTAGCCCCAAGTTTCAACTTGGGGGCAAAAATTCCGTTCCCTCAAATGAGTGTCATAGACACGGCACATTAAACTATGCAACGTACCTACGGTACTCCTGTGTTGGGGGTATCTCTCCACCCAAGTTGAAACTTAGGGCTACCAAATCGGGCGTGTCTATGACACTTTTTTCAATAATTTTTTATTTTTATTTTCTGAAATTTACCCCGTACCTTGACAATGTCATGTTCGATTTTTATTTAATATAGTTGGTATTTTGCTCTTGAATTTGGGCTAAAACTCGTCAGACATTTAAATATTGCTAGAAAAATATGATATCATCGGTGAATTTTGAAAATGTCAGACGAGTTTTAGCCCAAATTCGGAAAAAATACCCCATGTTAAACACAAATAT
>CALIZI010000243.1 GCA_938028705.1 uncultured Saprospiraceae bacterium
TTTATTTAAATTTTTATAATTAATTTAAAATGAATTACTTATGTAATGTCTCTTGTTATTCACTTGACAGCTAAAGCAGTCATTACAGGGTCTTAATTGCTCCCAGTTCAATTTGAAATTAAAGATTTGTCCTGCACCCAAAATATTTTAAATAATAATTAAAATATTTTATAAAAATTATTTAAATGCGATAAAAAATACATAACAAGTTTTATAAATTATTTTATAAATATTTTTATTTAAATTTTGTAATAAATTAATTTTCAATAGAATAAAAATACTTTGTTGCCTGACATGGGTCCGATTCGTTTTTGTACCCATGCTTATTTTTAATTTTTATTCAATAATGGACGACATTGGGCTTGAATTTGGGCTAAAACTCGTCTGACATTTAAACTTTATCGGAAAATATGAGCTCATCGGTAGATTTTGAAAATGTCAGACGAGTTTTAGCCCAAATTCGGAAAAAATATTCCATTCCTAAACACAAATATATTAATATTTTTAAAATGTACTATTGTCAAGTTAATTTAAAATTCATAAAATAGTGATAATCAAGAATATTAGTGGGTACAAAAACGAATCGCACCCGCCTGACATTTTAAAAATGTCCGCCAACTTATCCATTTCCAAAGATGTGGGGTATTGATAGATTTTCAAAATGCAAGGCAAGTTGGCCAAAAAATGGAAAAACTCAGATATAATCACTATATTTGTTATATCTATTTTGGATAAATATTTTATCCCAAATAGAAGGAAAGAAATATCTAGTTTTTTCACAAAAATATTAATCAATGAGAATTCAAGTTTACACAGTATTGTTTCTTTTATTATTCATTAATACCCTTTTGGCACAAGTTCATATCAATGAATATTCTGCTTCTAATTTAAATAGTTTTCTAGATAATTTTCAAAAAACAGAAGATTGGATAGAACTTTATAATAACAGTAGTGCAGCAGTTGATATTAGCGGTTGGCATCTTTCAGACAAAGAAAGTAAACCGGAGAAATGGGAAATTCCGGCAGGTACGGTGATTCCTGCCAATGGCTTTTTGGTCTTTCTTTGTTCAGGTAGAGACGGCTTTTTGAATGGTCAATATCATACGAATTTCAAATTATCACAAACAAAAACGAATGAGGTCGTTCTACTTTCTGATGCGACTGCCAATGTGATTGATATGTTTCCATTAGGACTAACTTTAGTAGAACATTCTCACTGCCGGCAAAGCGACGGAAGTGCTACTTGGCGGATATGCACAGCACCGAGTTTTGGAACAACAAATAACGGTACACCTCAATTTACAGCTTATACCGCGACACCACACATGAGCCTTAATGCAGGATTTTATTCGGGCGCACAAGTAGTTGCTTTGACTAATAATGAACCCAATTCTACACTTCATTATACACTTGACGGCACAAATCCTACCCAAAGCTCTCCGATATATACAGGTAGTCTCTTGACCGTTACGAATACACAAGTGGTCAAAGCGCGGTCTTTTAGTAATGACCCATTGGTTTTGCCCGGTAAGATGGATTTCAGAACGTTTTTTATTAATGAACCCAACTATTCACTGGCAGTTTTTTCTGTTGCTGCCGACGATGTGATTGACCTCGCAAATGGCAATGGCAGTTTGATACCTATCGGTTCTTTGGAGTATTTTAATACGGCTGATACATTGGAAGCCACCTCATTCGGAAGCCTCAATCGTCATGGACAAGATTCATGGGTCTTGCCGCATCGAAGTTTGGACTGGGTATCGAGGGATGAAATGGGCTACTCCCGAGCCGTACAATCACAGCTTTTTTCGTTTTCTGACAGAGATAGCTACCAAAAATTTATGTTCAGAAATTCGGGTGATGATAATTATCCTGCCATAAACGATGCTGCCCACCAGGGTAGTACACATATACGCGATGAATATGTACAAGAACTTGCCAGAGAAGGCGGTATGAAACTTGACACCCGAGCTGTGGAGCGGGTAATTGTGTTTTTAAATGGACAATATTGGGGGGTCTATGGTATGCGTGACCGTCCGGTTGATCATGATTATACGGATGAATATTACGACCAAGGAAAATACGATATTCAATATTTAACCACTTGGGGAGATACTGAAATTGAGTACGGTGGGCTACAAGCAATACAAGATTGGGAAAGCATAAGGGATTTTGTTTTGAATAATGACATGAGTGATGCAAACAATTATGAGCTAGTCGAAGACAGCATAAATCTAACCAGTTTGATTGATTATATGCTTGTCAATCTTAATGTAGTAGCTTCGGATTGGCTCAATTATAATACAGGTTGGTGGCGTGGCTTAGACCCCGATGGCGACCACAAAAAATGGGGATATATTCTTTGGGATTTGGATGCTACCTTTGATTATTATATCAATTATAGTGGCGTACCTAATATCAGCCCGGAAGCCGACCCTTGCGATTTGGAAGAAATCGGAGAATACATGGATGAGTTCTTTGGTTTTTATGGTAATGTTGATGTTGGACAACACGAAAAAATATTTCTCAAATTATTAGACGAAAATCCGGTCTTCAAACAGTTGTATTATTCGCGCTATACAGACATGATGAATACCGTCTATACTTGCGAAAATATGACCGCAAAATTGGATGAAATGCTCGCTGTCATTGAACCGGAAATGCCCGGACAAATAGCGCGTTGGGGAGGAACGATGACCGAATGGCAAGCTAATGTACAGCGACTCAAAGATTTTGTTGATGAAAGATGTCTGCTCCTCGACGATGGCATGTTGGAGTGTTATCCCGAACTCACAGGTCCGTATCCACTCACGCTGCTGACCCAGCCCGATGCCGTTGGAGAAATTGATTTGAATACGCTTGATATTGAAGTCTTCCCGTGGACCGGTGATTATTTTGGCGGTATGGAAAACAAGATTAAGGCGAAAGCATTTGATCAGAATGCTTATCAATTTAGTCACTGGATCAGTACAGCCGGCAATGTGATTTCTCCTGATGTCAATACTCGTAAAGCAACTATTTCCCTGGCATCTCCCGACACCTTAATCGCTGTTTTTGAGCCTTGTGCAGGTGTAGAACTTGACATCAGTTTCGATGGATTTCCCGGACAAACCAGTTGGGAAATCATAGACGAGGAGGGTGAAGTAGTTGCTTCGGGCGATGGTGATGGACTGTCAGCCAATGACAATATCATTGAAAATTCTTGTTTGTTTGATGGTTGTTATACCCTAAATTTCTACGATTCAGTGGGTAATGGTATGTGTCCATTTCAGAGTACTGCTTCAAGTAGTGGTACATTTATCGTACCCGGTACACTGATTTCGTATGGTAGTATCGTTGCGACTTTAGGTACGGTAGTCAATCCCTCAATCTGCGGAAACTTTAGCCTCACCGATGCAGCCGGAACTACTTTAGCCGCCGGTGGTGTCGGTTTTGGAGCGCAACAAAGTCGAACATTTTGCCTGACCAATGGCATCGGGGCTTTGGTACAAGAAGAAGATAATATTTACAGCCGCATGTCCTCCGGTATTATTTTGGGCATGGAGGTACAGCCCAATATTGTTCAAGATAATATGATGGTACGCTATAATTTGGATACACCTGCCAATGCCGAGTTATACATTATTGACATCAACGGTAAGGTGCTTCAACAACATTCGCAAAGTGAACATGAAGCACAAGAGGTTCGGTTCAATGTGAGTGAACTTCCCGCAGGTTTCTACTTTGTGCATTTGGTTTCAGACCAATCAATTATGGTAAGAAAATTTGCTAAACAATAATGAACTGGACTTTGGATATTTTGGGAACAGGGAAATTCGGAATTAGGTAAACGAAAATAGGTAGTGCTACACATGTAATGCTGTAACCACGAAGGACACGAAGAACACAGAGGTCGAATAAATCCCGCATAGCTATCGGGATAAGAAAACTAAGATAGTGTAAGAAATTCATTATTAAATACTTAGAAATACTTTGTGAACTCTGCGTCTGTTCGACTTTCGTGTACTTCGTGGTTCAATAGCATTACATCCACTACACTACCCGAAAATAAACCTAATTCCCCAGTTCCCTAATTCCCCATAGAGTAGGAGAGGGGAGAGTTATTTGGCAACTTTTCCCTCTTTTTTTGTTCCGGGTGCAAAATTATTTTCAGACTTGTAAAAACCAGTCGTTTTGTGCTGATTTACAGGAACTTATGTTTACGGAAAATGAGCAAAAATGTCGTTTTTCGCGTTCTTTGACGTGTTATTTTTTTTATTTTAATGATTTAAATGTTTGTATAACTGATTGGTTTGCACTATCTTAGCGGAAAATACGAATTTTAGAGTTACTTCCATTATAACAAGGATTGAAACCAGCGTCGATTGTTATTGTTGATTTGGAAAATTTTGATTTTAGAGTTACTTCCATTATAACAAGGATTGAAACGTACGTATTAGTTTCGCAACCATACGTTCCAAAATTATTTTAGAGTTACTTCCATTATAACAAGGATTGAAACTATAAATTTGCCCCAAAACCACATTCAATAGGTGCAATTTTAGAGTTACTTCCATTATAACAAGGATTGAAACACGAAAAACTTAAAAGAATAATTCAGAAATCAATTCATTTTAGAGTTACTTCCATTATAACAAGGATTGAAACGAGCAATATCCCAGTGATTTTGAGTAACTCCAAATGGATTTTAGAGTTACTTCCATTATAACAAGGATTGAAACCATCGAAGTTGATGTACTTTCTAAGGATATTTTCGAATTTTAGAGTTACTTCCATTATAACAAGGATTGAAACGTTGATTATGTCTGCTGTTGTCATTAAATATGTTTAATTTTAGAGTTACTTCCATTATAACAAGGATTGAAACGTTATTTAGGTTGTAATAAGGGGTTAACCTGTGTAAATTTTAGAGTTACTTCCATTATAACAAGGATTGAAACAAAAACTGAAATTTTCAACTTATGCCGCCATTGCGATTTTAGAGTTACTTCCATTATAACAAGGATTGAAACAAAATGATTTCCTCTGCTTGGTCATCATTTTGTTTCATTTTAGAGTTACTTCCATTATAACAAGGATTGAAACTACTGTAATAATTAGTTAATCACTTGCTACGATGGTATTTTAGAGTTACTTCCATTATAACAAGGATTGAAACGTTTTTGGCTAATCGGTGAGAGACGAATATGTATTCATTTTAGAGTTACTTCCATTATAACAAGGATTGAAACCCCGTTTGCCTGATTTCATACGCCTTCCCTGTTCTCATTTTAGAGTTACTTCCATTATAACAAGGATTGAAACGTCGGCTTCATCAATAATCGCGTCCGTCAAATCATCATTTTAGAGTTACTTCCATTATAACAAGGATTGAAACCCTTTATCAACATAGGTTTGTTTCTCCGGCGGTAATATTTTAGAGTTACTTCCATTATAACAAGGATTGAAACGAATGCCATCATCTTAATCTGCTGCATAGCCGTATTATTTTAGAGTTACTTCCATTATAACAAGGATTGAAACTTGATATACCCGAAATTAATCAGGTCGTCAAAAATAATTTTAGAGTTACTTCCATTATAACAAGGATTGAAACTAAAAAAATGCTGCCCTAAGAATAGCGAAAATATCAATTTTAGAGTTACTTCCATTATAACAAGGATTGAAACGACTCACGAATGGTCGCCAATCCTGCGGACGCAAGATTTTAGAGTTACTTCCATTATAACAAGGATTGAAACCTCGCAATTGCTTTACGCCAATTTCAGCACGCAATGATTTTAGAGTTACTTCCATTATAACAAGGATTGAAACTTGGCTTTTTGCGATAATTTGCTTACCTTAGTGGACATTTTAGAGTTACTTCCATTATAACAAGGATTGAAACGCACATCCTGAATGTACGCCGTAACGACCATCATTTTATTTTAGAGTTACTTCCATTATAACAAGGATTGAAACCAAATACAAAGAAAGCGATTTTGTAGGTCTAAGAATATTTTAGAGTTACTTCCATTATAACAAGGATTGAAACGTTGTGGCAATTCATACAATTGTCATTAAATAGCACATTTTAGAGTTACTTCCATTATAACAAGGATTGAAACATTGTATGACCTGCCTTTTCATCCTTTATAGTCACTATTTTAGAGTTACTTCCATTATAACAAGGATTGAAACAACCTACGACTTGATTTAAAAAAAAATCAATATGCCATTTTAGAGTTACTTCCATTATAACAAGGATTGAAACAGCAGTTCAAGTACCGTTTCGGCACTACTACTTTCATTTTAGAGTTACTTCCATTATAACAAGGATTGAAACAGCAATCGCCCATTTTTGCAATGGCGTTGCGTCTTTATTTTAGAGTTACTTCCATTATAACAAGGATTGAAACGATTGTCGCCAAATCCGAATGAGTAACAACACTCTGATTTTAGAGTTACTTCCATTATAACAAGGATTGAAACAAGAAAATTTTCAGATGGATGTTTCAATTGACTATTATTTTAGAGTTACTTCCATTATAACAAGGATTGAAACGTGACAAAGGTTAATTCGTAAGCGCTGCGAACCGTTATTTTAGAGTTACTTCCATTATAACAAGGATTGAAACATGTGTCATTTTTACAGTCAGGTCGGATAAAATCAATTTTAGAGTTACTTCCATTATAACAAGGATTGAAACCTTCCTAAATATTTAACTTTCATCATAATTTTGTATTTTAGAGTTACTTCCATTATAACAAGGATTGAAACACAAGTCATTCACAAAGGAATCGCCCAAAGGCTTTAATTTTAGAGTTACTTCCATTATAACAAGGATTGAAACCATTGACAACCTCTTGCCAATCCTTGCGTAGAATGTATTTTAGAGTTACTTCCATTATAACAAGGATTGAAACGCGAAATTTTCAACCTGTTGTCTTCCCCAAGTTCTGATTTTAGAGTTACTTCCATTATAACAAGGATGAACTGTATTAAAAACCAAGCAAAAAAGCGATTATTTTCGATATTATTAAGAAAAATGAAAATATATAAGTGAAAATCAGGCTGTTGCGGTAGCCGGCTGTTGATTTTCGTATTCATTATTGA
>CALIZI010000244.1 GCA_938028705.1 uncultured Saprospiraceae bacterium
ATTAAAATAGGGTACACTCGTCAGACGAATATTTTTATAGTAAACCACCGTTTGATTGCCTAAATATCCGATTTTAACAAAGGGATTCGTCAGACGAGTATCGCTTTTAGGCGCATCCTATTTTTCTCGAACACCACCAAAATTCATTTATTGTAATTTTTCTATTAAAAAATGCGCTTTATTTTCTGCTTGACTGATAACCACAATCGTATCACCTTTTTTGGGCAGCACTTGTTCCTCGCTTGCTTTTACACTGATAATGAGTGGATTACCTTCTTCTATAACTTCTGCCTGTCCGACTTTTTCGCGGGTTGGCGGCAGTATGAGTGTACCCGTTTTTCCGATGTAATTGACGGGTTTTTCGGCGGTGTCAAGTTTAGCAAAAACCGGAATCAATGGAGTTGTGATAACTTTGGTCATCGACAAGCTGACAAATAATATCGGCAATGCTGCCACCAGTGCGAAGATGACCGAACCATGCCCGAAGTGGTGATTTACGAGTAATGCCATTGCCCATTGAAACAGCACAATGAAAGACATAATGACCATAAAAGGCAGCTTCCCAAAGTTGAAAAAGTGTAGCGCACCTGCGAACCAGCCGCCGCTTCCCACATCACCGTCTGCATCCACGTCCACATCTGCGTCCACGTCTATATCAACATCCAAATCTACATCTACGTCCATATCCACATCAATATCAAAGGCACTAATATCCAGCACACCAATGATGATACTCGTCCAATAAATCAGGATAACAGCGAGCAATATCGTATAGATAATATTGACGGGGCTAACGGCAGCTTGCAATAATTCCATCATAACGGTTAATGATTAATGGTGAACGGTTAATTTTATTTTTTACTGCGTAAAAAATTGATATTTAGTTATTTTGATAGCAATATTGGTTAAACTATATATTGATAACTATGAACCATGAACTATCGAACTATGAACTGATTGGGGCATAGCATTGCCATTAGACACTTTCGTATTCTTGCAGTTTTTTTGGACTTGTGCGCTAAAGGCAATTAAAAAAGTATGGTTGTGTTTGTATATTTGGGGTTGACGATTTTTAATTTAGTGTTTCATAGTATTTTTCATTTTTTCTCAAATTGCAACAAATTTGCATCGGGTTCAACTTTTATCGTTTAGCATCCAGAAAATCTCGACGAATTTTATTTACCAACGACCAATGCTTATTTTTGTTACTGCAAAAGTATAGCATTTATCGGAATGATAGAACAAACAATTCGGACACTTTTTTAGAAATGTATAAAGCCAACTTTTGGGTATAGTATAGAATAGTCGTCTGACGGATCCTTTTGCTAAAAGCGAATATGTTGTCAAATAGCCGTATCCATTATAACAACATTCGTCTGACGACTATCGCGTGGGCGATTTTTTTGAATGAATGTATTATAAGGTGGGAACTATTTATAGTCACATCGCGTTGTTAAATAAAAAAAAGAAAGCCACAGGGTTTATTTTTTTAGAAAAAGCATTAACTTTGCAGTTCAATTATTGTTTAATGCTTAGATTGTTTTTCGCAACACAAAAAACAATTCAGCAATAAAACACTAAAATCCGGTCTCGTAGCTCAGCTGGATAGAGCAGGACACTTCTAATGTTCAGGTCGCAGGTTCGAGTCCTGCCGGGATCACTAAAGCCTTGTAAATCTCTGATTTGCAGGGCTTTTTTAATCTATACGGCTATACGCCTAAGGTTGTCAAAAGTGGCACTAGTACGGGCTGTCTTTAGCTGCCCACGACCGTAAGGGAGCATTCACGTTGGCGCAAATATAGGCGAGTTAAAGGTTCGCGAACCTTTTCTCCGCTAGCTATCGGAGCTAAAGACAGCCGCTATTAGGAGGCTCAGTTTTGGGCAAAGTTAGGCGTAGGAAACGAACTATTTGTAATGCTTCATACGATATTAATTTTACACAAAATATAAACAAGCCGTTTGGTAAACTTTTCAAGTTTGCTAAACGTGGGCAAGGCACTGAAGTTTATGATTAGCTAAAAAACAGTACTTTACTTCTCCGATAGCTATCGGAGACCAAACTTTTTGAAGTTTAGCAAACGGAGTATTTAAATTTTATTTTAACTTTTAACTCAAATCCTAAAAGTGTCAACTACTTTTGTCGTTTGGATAAACTTGTCGATAGTTGTTTCTTTTTATATACCTATTCTATCCACTTTTCCATAAGATAATAATTAATTCAACTTTCCGAATTGTCAAATTTCCTTTTTGTTTTTCTTTTAGTATCGTGTCCTTATTTTTTCTCATAAAAAAAATTTCTATACTAAAAAAATAGCTTTTGGTGTAATTTTTGTAATTCGTTTTTAGCCTAAATAATAGGCTTTTTATGGACTATAAACATCATTTTACACTTAAAAGATTAACAGCTTATGAAACTTATTCTTCGGAAGAGCGCGCTCCTGATTGCCCTGATTTTACTTGTTTTATCTTCTTGCCAAAGAGATACATGTAGAGATACCATCTGCCTCAACGGAGGGGCTTGTATAGACGGCACTTGTGTCTGTGCCAATGGTTACACAGGACCGGCTTGTAATATTGCTCCCGACCTGTGTGCGGGTGTCACTTGTGATAATGGAGGTGATTGTGTGGATGGCGTGTGTAGCTGTCCGGAGGGGTGGACGGGACCGAATTGTGACATCTTGTTGAACCCTTGTGCCGGAGTAGATTGTGTCAATGGTAATTGTATCAATGGTGATTGTAATTGTAGTGAAGGTTGGACGGGGTCGGATTGTAGTACGATGCAACACGCCAAAAATATGATTATCACAAAAGTAGAAATATATGATTTCCCATCCACAAATAATGGCGCACCTTGGGATGCCAATGATGGACCTGACATATATTTTGCTATGAATGAGGGCAATTTTGGTGCAGATGACTATCTACTTCTGACGGATGTACAAAATGATGTCAATATCAATAATCCGGGTATTTTGGTATATACCAATAATCTGCCGGTTATATTGAACGATGTAAGTGAGCGATTGTTTTCTATTGGTATTATGGAAAATGATAATTCTGATGATGATATCATGTTTACCTCTTCACCTTTTACTTTTGCTCACCCTAATTATCATCTTCAAAACATTTTAGAAGTGAAGAATCAAGATTATGACATAGAAGTTCGTCTTCATGTCCAATGGCAGTATTAATACTCCACAGGTCGCAGGTTCATATCCTGCCGATATACTACCAAAGCCTTGTAAGTTTTTGATTTACAAGGCTTTTTTCGGCATGTTTAGATTTACCATAAAAGTAGTTGACACTTTTTCACGCAGAGAACGCAGAGTTCGCAGAGATTTAATAATTAACCCTCTACGAACTCTGCGTGATTACTCAATTTGAAGTGTTCACTGTATTTCTAAACATGCCCTTTTTCATTATAAATCCCTCCTTCTACCTTCATATTCAGCTTATCTGCCACTAATAAAATGAAAAAGGTTCTTTGACGTTTTTTGCAAATAGTATCTCACGCAGAGAATGCAGAGGTCGCAGAGAATTGATTATCAGTACTCTGCGACCTCTGCAAACTCTGCGTGAAAAGAGCGTTTTATTAAATTTGCAAAAATTATCTCACGCAGAGAACGCAGAGGTCGCAGAGAATTGATTATCAGTACTCTGCGTTCTCTGCAAACTCTGCGTGAAAAGAGCGTTTTATTAAATTTGCAAAAATTATCTCACGCAGAGAACGCAGAGGTCGCAGAGAATTGATTATCATTACTCTGCGTTC
The DNA here is from genome assembly GCA_938028705.1 of uncultured Saprospiraceae bacterium. Lineage (GTDB taxonomy): Bacteria > Bacteroidota > Bacteroidia > Chitinophagales > Saprospiraceae > JAHDEO01. Next base: position 3,770 of record CALIZI010000244.1, read on the forward strand.
TCTGCAAACTCTGCGTGAAAAGAGCGTTTTATTAAATTTGCAAAAATTATCTCACGCAGAGAACGCAGAGTTCGCAGAGAATTGATTATCAGTACTCTGCGTTCTCTGCAAACTCTGCGTGAAAAGAGCGTTTTATTAAATTTGCAAAAATTGTCAAAGAACCGAAAAGTTTAGCAAACGGGGTACATTATTTTTTGTTTATCTAAAGTGTCAACTGCTTTTCTAAACATGCCAATTGCCTTATATGAATATAAAGTATTAATTTTTTATTAATTTAAATACATAAGAATACCCAATTTAAATTCAAGTCAAAAACCTGTACCATACTTACCTTTGCAGCGTCACAATTCTCGTAATGTTCTATGATTGTTTTTATCATTAAAATATTGATAATTAATTTATTATAAATAATAAAAATATTTTAAATATTAAAAATAGAACATTGAATAACAACCATAAATCACATCAAAAATTTATTATGAAATCGTATTTACTACTTATTCTATTCACGCTCATTCCGCTATTTATTTTTTCACAACCTTGTACCGTTAATGATGCTACGGGCTGTGTCTGCGAAGATGGTAGTACAGATTGTCTGCTCCTTCCCAACATCAAAATTGCTTACGATTTGCTTGCTGACCCTACACAAAATCCTGAATCTCCGGGAGAACTGCGGGTCTCTGTTTCTTCCCCCAATATAGGTCACGGACCACTCCGCGTCATAGCTACCAACAATTTTGTATGTGGAACGGATACCTTGTGGAATAGCAATATCACCGTTTGCCCCGACGGTAGTACACCCAGCCAACTCGTCATACAACGTATTTACAGAAAACAAGGTAATAATATGAGTTATATCGACCGTTGGGCGGGTACGATGACTTATCACCCGACGCACAACCATTCGCATTTTGACGAGTGGGGCGTTTATACCCTCCGTATTCCTGACCCTAATGAACCCGACCCACTCAAATGGACAGTCATCGGAGAAGGCTCAAAACTCGGTTTTTGCTTGATGGATTTCGGAAGTTGTCAATACTATGACGGGCATTGTCGGGATGAAAATAATAATGTATTGAGGAGCGATGCGCCAAATTTTGGCTTGGGTGGTGGTCAGTATTCTTGTGGTGTTACCAATCAAGGCATCAGTGCCGGCTGGACCGATATTTATTATCATTACCTCGATGGCATGTTTATCACGATTCCCCCCGGAACTTGCAATGGTGATTATATGCTTGTGGTGGAAGTAGATCCTAATAATGTATTGCTCGAAGAAAATGACGATGATAATGTAATGGTTGCCCCAATTACACTGACCAAACAAACCAATCCGAACAACGTCAACCCCACCACAACTATATCGGTCAACGGTCCGACAGCGATATGTGACGGAGACCAAACCCAACTTTCAGTTCCCAGAACGGGTAGTGCCTACCTTTGGTCAACAGGCGAAACCACCGGCAGTATTACAGTCACTACGCCCGGTACATATACTTGTCAGGTGACTACACCCTGCGGTATAGCAACCGACAATATCACCATAACCCAAGTACCAAATTGTGGTCTTCTGCCCATTATAATAAATGATAATTTTACAATAAATGAAGATAATATCCTTACGGGTAATGTATTGAATAATGATATTGCCAATGGAAATAATTTGAGCGTCAATGCGCTGCCTGTTGATGCACCTGACTACGGTACACTCACCCTCAATGATGACGGTACATTTACCTACTCGCCTAATAACGATTTTAATGGCACAGATAGTTTTACTTATCAAGCCTGTACTGACAGCACACCCGGTTCTTCTACTCCGGGCAGTTTTACCGGACAAATCGTCTCCGGAAATGATGATGCAGAAGAACTCGTATCAGGACTGATGAACATGAGCAGTGGTGACTTGGATTTGATGAATGATAATGGAGAACTGCACAATACAATAGGCTTGCGTTATTCAAGTGTTGATATTCCGAAAGGTGCTTTGGTGACTTATGCTTACCTACAATTTACGGCTGATGAAAGCAATAGCCAAAGCACTTCATTAAGACTTGACGCAGCATTAATACCCAATGCAGGACCTATCTCCAATGCCGCTTACAGCCTTAGCAGTCAGCCGCGTAGCAATGTATATATTGCATGGAATAATGTTCCTTCATGGTCTGCCGGATCTGTATATGAAAGTGTGGACATCAGCTACGTCATTCAAGAACTCGTCAATCAATCGGGCTGGCAAAGTGGCAATGCCGCTTTATTGTTGATAGAGGGTAGCGGTACACGTACTGCCGATTCTTATGAGGGCGGTGCAGGAGTAGCGCCCAAACTTTTTGTCGAATACCTAGCAACCGATGAGCCGCTTGAAGCAGTGTGTAGTGAAGCCACCGTCAACATCAATATCAATGCAATGAATGACGCTCCACTCACTCAGGCAGATACGATTTATGCTACATCCGGCACAACGGTTCAACATAATATACTGGCAAATGACAGTGATATTGAAAACGATAATCTTAGTGTAACGCCAATGTCAACTGCTACGCTAAGTATTGCATCTGACGGTCATCTTACTTTTACACCGGATACTGATTTTCCCGATGCCGCACAGATGACTTATGAAGTTTGTGATGATGGCAATCCGGCAGCGTGTAGTTCAGCTACGATAGTTTTTATAGTAGAGCAAGGCTGTGTTGACCTCCAACTTCACGCTTATCTCGAAGGCGCATATCGCTCAAATACAGGCGAGATGACCACCACACTCAATACCAATCGTCACCTGCTTCCCGGACAAACTCCGGCGAGTAATCTTATCACGCCTACACCTGCCGGACAGCCTTATCATATCGCCCCTTGGAACTATAGCGGACAAGAAGGCGCAAATTGGACAGATGCAGACTACGAAGCGGATGTGGTAGATTGGGTTTTGGTCTCCTTCCGCGAAGGAAGCACCAAAGATACCGAAGTTGCCATGACAGCCGCCTTGTTGCACAAAGATGGTCGCATTAGTTTTCCTGACCGATGCGCTTTATCTACAACATCAGCAACTAATTTATTATATGTTCTTGTGGAACATCGAAATCATATTGGTGTCATGTCAGCCGCACCTGTTCCGATTATCGACCACACACTGACCTATGATTTTCGTAGTACCGACAGTTACAGAGACCCTACCGGTTATGGGCAAAAATTGCTCTCTTCTGGCGTGTGGTGCATGTACTCAGGCGATGGCAACCAAGCGGCTGATTTTCCCAGTTTTGATGTTAATGGACAAGATAAAGCAATATGGGTCAATGATAATGGTCAATTTGATTACTATCGTGTCACAGACTTTAATTTGGATGGCGATATAAATGGTGCAGATAAATCTTTATGGTATGGTAATAATGGTATCTCTTCGCGAGTACCAAAATAATAGGTTCACTTCTTTATTCGACAATGCCTTGTAAATCTTTGATTTGCAAGGCATTGTGGCTATCCACTTAAGGTTGCCAAAGTGGTTACTAGTACGGGCTGTCTTTAGCTGCCCACGACCGTAAGGGAGCATTCACGTCGGCACAAATATACGCGAGTTAAAGGTTCTACCGAACCTTTTCTCCCATAGCTATCGGAGCTAAAGACAGCCGCTACTAGGGGGCAGTTTTGGGCAAAGTTAGACGGGTAGCTGACATTATTATCGAATAAATTAATTTATTTAAATATATTAATATTTTTTAATGTAAATTATGATTCTACTGAAATAAGGATATTTTTGAATTATTTTATAATAAAAAATATTTATAAATAATTAATTTTTAATAATAAATAAATTATAAAATAATTTTAATTAATTAAAAAACGACTATATTTCAGTGCGACCTTTATAATAAAAGAGTGTGACACACATAAGTGGATTTATAATGTCAAAATGCTTCTTTGATTTAATAAATATAGATTGAGCGTGCTGTAATGACTGCTTTAGCTGTCAAGTGTAGTTTTAACTCAACATTCAATTACTTGAAAATCATTGCTTTGTGACAAATTACTGCCCACTTGACAGCTAAAGCAGTCATTACGGAAGCTCATGCTAATCTTGACTTTTTTTAATTTCATATTATAAGTCCATGAATGTGTGTCACACTCATATTATTTTTTATAATAATTTAAATTTATTTAAAAATATTTTTTATAAAATAAAAATAAATTAATAAAATATTTTTTTAATACAAAAGACCTCGTTAGTTCGTTTTTATTTTGTACAAATGTAAGCAATATCATTAAGGAATAACAAAAAAAGCCTGTCGAAAACTGCTATTTTCGACAGGCTTAGTCCTTAATCTTGAAAAAAAGATTGATTATATTTTTGTAGTACGAAATACCGGATTCATCAATTACTCACTTAATCGGTGAATTTGTAAATCATACTGATATGACATCGTAAAAAAAGTTTTTCAACTTTTTTTTTGAATCATGAATATCGAATGTTGAAGTATTAGCTACACTTCGTCATTCGATATTCTTTGTTCATTATTCGTTATTCCAAATGCTTATTGTTTTAGGAATCGCGTTACAGATTGGTGGGTGTCACTCGCTATGGAGACCATATATACACCTGTTGCTGCATCGCTCATATCCATAGTGAAGTTATTGAATCCACGAACTAATCTGATTTGTTCTTCTCTTACAGCTTGTCCGGTAACTGTACTCACCAAAATAGTAGCTGTGATATAGTCATTAGAATTTATATTTAAGTTAATGACATCTTTCACAGGGTTCGGGAATACGGTCATACCGAGAATTTCTTTATCTACATCAAGTACACTGACCATACTATCTGGGCAAAATGCTGTTTCGTAGTATTCTACTTCAAAAGAATTACTAAGGTATGTGCAATTCGGATCGGTGACAACTTCTGAAAGGAAGGTCTCATTAGTTCCTGCTGCCCATGTTCCATTACCAAAAGCTACTAATGTATAAAAGTAATTGCCTGTGGCACTAGTACCTGCGAAGCTTGAATGGTCGAATACAAGTGGAGAGACAGGTTCGGCAGATACGGCAAATCCACCAATAAAAGTAGGATCGTTGGCAAAATCAGGATTACCTTGAAGGTCTCCGGTAGAGATAGCCCAACCATAACCATTAACAGTACCTTCCGTAGGTGCGAGTGCGCCTGTAACTTCGATACTGGTCAATTCGCCTTGACAGATAATATTGTCTGCAGCAGAAGCTGTACCACCTGTCAGGTTAGGATCGGTACAAGGAACGGCTGCCTTTTCAGTGATTTGTACACAAAATTCACCATCAGAAAAAGTGCCGTTGAAATTAAAGCCATCGACCATAATAAAGTATTCTACACCTGCTTCAGTTTGTACGTCCAATGCAGAGGGATAGTTACCGTTAGAAGCATTTGAGCCATCTTCATTACAAGCAAATGGTGTAAGCATACCACAAGTACCGGTATAGACTGCTATTTGTGTATCATTATCGTCTATTCCTGTTCCAACCGAACAACCTGCGGTAGTCGCTTCGACAAAGTACAAACCACCGTCACCGGTAACTTTAAACCACAGCGTGTTTTCCAAAGTTGGATTGGCTCCACCACCGTCAGGCTCACCAAAACAACTAAACCCGTCAGTCGGGTCACTGGCTTCAGTCGTTGCCATAGTATTGTCGTAAGGACCAGTGGAAACTACCATGCTGGTGCCTTGTCCTAAACTAGACGATAAGTCAATAGCGCCTGCACATTCATTATTGGAAGGCGGGCAAGCTGCACCGCCAAATTCTACCGCCGCAGAGGTGCCGGTAAAAGTACAATTCGGGTCAAGTGTCACATCACCAATATCATCCATATCTGCCCCTGTCCATGTACCATTGCCAAAGGCTACACTTGTAAGGTAGTAAGTTCCTGCATCCGACACATAGTTGGATAATACTTCCATAAGCTGGACAGCGGGATCAGCAGTTACGGGCAAACCTGCAACATAAGTAGCACTGTTCAGCGGATCGGTAGAACCTGAAATATCGGCATTGGAAATGACCCATGAATAACCGGATACATCACCCATACTTGGAGCTGATGCTCCAGCCAGCACAATGCTCGTCATATCACCGGGGCATAAGGCTCCACCTGTATTAACGGCGGTACCACCCATTCCAGTGCATTGAGCATACGACCATGTGCTAATAGCCATCATGCAAAGTAATAATAAATAGTTGAGTTTTTTCATAAACATTTATTGATTTATTAATTATAGATTTTGATACGGCTGACAAAAATAAACACATTTTTCGACAAAACGTCATTTTTTAAGGCAATTTTCATATTTTTAATAATAATTTTATATTTATAAAAATTAAATTCAATAGATTCTATTAACAAACCTTATCTTTGTTTCATTCCTTAATTTTTAACTGGACTTTGAGCATTGGAAAATTAGGAAATTCGGTATTAGGTAAATCGGGTTTTGTTAGATAATTATACAATTAAATTAATTAAATATTTTTTAATTTTAATAAAAAAAATACTTGATAACCAGTTACCTACAATTTAAAACCGAATTTCCCAGTTACCGAATTTCCAAAATGTCCAAAGTCCAGTTAATTTTAAAATAAATATTGAATATGTCTATCCGAAAAGTCACCGTTTATTGCGCCTCAAGCGCACAAATTGCCCCTAAATATTTTGAAGCTACCGAAGCTTTGGCGCAGTTACTCGTTGCACAAAATATAAAGGTCGTTTTTGGTGGCGGCGCGAAAGGGCTAATGGGACGATTGGCAGATGTGACACTTGCGGAAGGCGGACAAATTCAAGGGATTATGCCTGAATTTATGAATGAAGTCGAATGGGGGCATCGTGGTCTGAATGACTTTATTTATACGGAAACCATGAGTGAAAGAAAGGAACAATTGATAGCGGGAACAGATGCCGTAATTACCTTGCCGGGCGGTAGCGGAACATTGGAAGAGTTGTTGGAAGTGATTACACTAAAACGTTTGGGCTTGTTTACCCAACCTATTATTATACTCAATACAGATGGCTACTATGAGCCACTCAAAATGATGTTGGAACGTTGTGTACAAGAGCGATTTATGAACGAAAAGCACCTTGATATGTGGACATTTGTGAACGCCCCACAAGCAGTAATCCCTGCCATTGAACAGGCTGCGAAATGGAACAGCGGCGCGATTGATTTTGCGGTTGTTTAATAATGCTAATGATGAACGATTAATGATTAATATTGCTTCTCGCGTTAGTTATTAATCATTAATCGTTCACCATTAACCATTAATTACTCCTTCTTCAATTTATTTAAAATCATTTCCCATAATTTTTCATAAGGGATGACTTCCAACTCTGTAATGAGTCCGCGATAGGTAAATGGAATTTCTGTTAATTTATTATAATATTTATCGGTATTCGTCATATTTTCGGGTACAAAATCTGCTCGCATCAATTGTTGCAGCAAACGAATAAAACTAATGACACGCGTAAATTCTTCACGTTTTAGTTGACGATTGGCGTAGCCTTTTAAGCGGTCAACACGTTCTGCGACAGCATTAAAACTGCGTTTTTCTATCAAAAATAATAGCTGCGCGACCACCTGTAGGACTGTAAAAATACGTTGGTCTTTGGGGTACAAAATCGGGTCGTTGAGGAAGCGCGACAGGCGGAAATTTTTACGTCGCTGGGCGCGAAGTACCGGACTCGAAGGGTTGCTTTCAATGACATAATTTAAATATATTTCGTATATTTTCCATTTCTCACGCTGAATACCTGCGATTTTTCTAAACTTAGAATTGCCCGTAGTACGGTTGTAAATGGCTACGGCTTGGATGTAATTATCGGTATGCAGGGCAATGAGCAGGTAGTATTCCATGAAGTCAAACCAATTCGGACCGCCTTCGGGAAATGCCTGCAAAGCCTTTTCCGCATTTTTCTGTCCTCTTGTGAAGTCGCGCATGTGTAGGTGTGCCGACATTTTTTTGAGTTGGAACGTAGCGAGTTTGTCGTCCTGATAATATAGTGGATTGTCTTCTATATATTTTTCCGCTTTTTCACAGACTTCCAAAGCACTATTATAGTCTGCCAACATTTCGTACCTATATGCCCACACCAAATACATATTGTAAATAATAATAGGCGAATCGTAGGTCTCCGAAAGTCCGACCAATGCCTCGCAGTAAACATCAATTTTTTGGGCAAGGTCAAAGTTCTTTGAAGGGGGTTTGTGATAATTCATAATCACCCGCTGATACAATTCCTCTGAGCGAATTTCCGCATCCAATACATTCTGAAATTGCTTGCTGTGCTGGTCGTATATTTCATAATTTTTTTCGTCGCCTGTCCGCGCACAATGCTCGCGCAAAATACGCGAGCAATTGACAATCACATCTGCAAATTTGAACTTTAGGGCAGTCGTTAATATTTGTCGGGCGAGTGCAGAGGCGGTGAGGTAAGCCTCATTGGACAATAAAATTTTTACAAGTGTCCAATCCTTATTACAAGAATAGTATGCCCTGTCGTAGCCGGAAGCCGAGGGTTTGTTGACATCCAAAAAGAAGAGGGTATTGAGTAGGCGTTTTCGGAAGCGGGACTTGAGTTGGCGATATTTGTCGTCCGTAGGCGCACAACTGTATAAAAATGCCGCAGCATCGCGGTCATTTTTAAACTTATTTGCCATTAAAGCTTCATAGAACTCATTGAACTTACTATTTTTATGTTTGAGGGAATGGTCGTCAAATATTTCTATCTTTCTAACCTTTTTTTTCGTAACAATCTTGGAAATCTCTATTAAATTTTTCATATCACTTTACATTCTGTTAGCTTATCAAAGTTACAACAAAAATCTGAAAAAACCTACTTTTAATGTCACATTTAAACGGTATAATGTTTCACTTTGTTTCGATAAATCTTGTTTTATATTCAAGAATTTGCATAAAATATTTTTTATCAATACTTTAAATAATGTTAAAAAAAGTATAAAAAAATAAAATTATTAAAAATTTATAATAAAATGTATTTACAAATTTTAATACAAACTTTGACGTGACATCGTTATTACGATAATTCTAATAATTACGCTCACATATAGGGCTATATATCTTCATATCTTTATTGTTCCTTCTTTGTGTTTGTAGCACCGCCAATGATTTTCCATTGCCATACTTTTTACTTATCTTTGCAGTATTAACCCGAAAAATCAACATGCTCCCACATTCGGAATTTAACAATTCTTATTTGTTAAAAAGGAAATTCTTATATTTGTTCGATTTATAACATTAACACAAAAACGTAACGTCATGCCTTCGGCTTGCGTCCGCGTATTATATAACCTAATCTTGTATGCCCAAGGATTATACATATATCAGTGATTTTATTGCAGAAGCAAAACTTGAGGAAGCCATTGGCGAAATCAGAAAAGTTGCTTATCAATTGAAAAATGATGACATCATCACCGCAATCAATACACTCGCTCAACGATTCAGTACTAATGAACGGCAAAAGGAACTTGGTATACTGAACAATGATAAATATGATGAAAAACGCAATCAGATAACTTTCGCTTTGTTGAGATTGATTCCAGAATTAGAACAACAGCTTGTACCAACTCAGAATAAGAAAAGTGAACGATCTACAAAAACACATCAATTTAACGATTGCAAAATCTATGAATGCAATCGCTCAAAACAGTGCAAAAAATTCTACGGCAAACGTAACATCTCAAACAAAGTCCACGCTTTTTTCATTCATGGAGAAGAAAATCACGGGCATGAGCAATTATTTGAACGGTTTTGTAATGAACTGAATTACAGAAATGTATCAAAGTACACAAATGCTAAAATCGGAAAATTTGATATTGATATTCCGGTTGCCCCCAACAAACACAAATTTAAAGAAGATTTGCGGGTCGCGCTGTTCTCAAATTTAATGAGTAGCAATGCACATGCTGACAGAGATTTACCGAAAAATATTGACGAAGCCTACCAAACCTGCAATACCATAAAAAAATTTACAAAAGAGGATATTATTACCGTAAAATTTAATATTTATAATCCCAAAAATATACATGTGATTATAGCGGGTGTAAAATATTTGATAAATGACATTTGTTCGGCTTCATTGCTTGCTCAAAGTGCGCCGCAATTTTACTTTTTCTTCTCCATAAAATACAGTCAACAACAACCAAAAAGTGCCAAGGAAAGATTTTTTGCAAAGATTCAAAGACAAAAAATTAAGCTAATTTTAAATCTAAATTGGAAAGTACCCGTCATCAACGAACTCACATGGGTTAGAGAGGAAGATATTGATGAATGGTTAATGGGTATCAAGATAGACTCCGAAATCAGACAGCAAATTATCAGTGATGAATTTAGTCCCTTGAAAAAAAGTCAGGGCTACTACATGCGTGACTTAGTAAAGCATTTCAGAATAATCATCGAAAATTACGAAAAATACACTTATGAAAAATCATAAAATCACCATACCTAAAACCACCTATCGCCACCACGAACTCCAACCGCAGGATTACATCCTCGATGACCGACTCGCGGCTGCCGTACAAGTTGCCCTCACGCTTGGCGTTCCCCTACTCGTCACCGGCGAACCCGGCACCGGAAAAACCCGCCTTGCGTATCGCGTCGCGCACGACCTACACAGCGAGGATGCGCGATATGATAACAAACCGTTAATCTTCAACACCAAAACAACTTCCACTGCCCAAGACCTGTTTTACACCTATCATGCCATCGGGCATTTTCACGATGCGGCAATTGCCAAACAAAAGGGCGATGAGCAAGCGGAAGTCAGGAGGCACATCACGCCGAGGGCATTGGGCAAGGCGATTGATAATAGCCACGAAGGAAAGAGTTCGGTGGTATTGATAGATGAAATAGACAAAGCACCCCGCGATTTTGCGAATGACTTGCTCGATGAAATCGAAAACTACCGTTACGAAATTAAAGAACTCCCCCAACCAAAAACAACAACCAAACACCCCGACCAAAACATCGTCGTCATCATGACCAGTAATTCCGAAAAAAACCTGCCGGAAGCCTTTTTGCGGCGCGTGGTGTTTTTTCATATTACGTTCCCGGATAAAGATAAATTAGCTGAAATCGTCCGCAAGCAATTAGGTGATGAATCGAAGTACAGTAATGAGGCGTTTATCCAACATTTTCAGCAAGTCCGCGATGCGATACTCCGCAAAAAACCCGCTACGGATGAATTGCTCAAATGGCTCTACATCCTCGAAATGGAAAAATTTCTCGAAAAAGGCAATGCCGATTTCAATAACCTGACAGACGAACAAATCAAAATTCTCAAAACCAGTTATAGCGTATTGGCAAAGACAAAGGAGGATTTGGATTTGATTACGAAGGAAATGTAAAATGTAAAATAATAAATGTAAAATGTAAATTTGTAGGACGCGGGGTTTAACGTGTTCTTTTCGTATTTATTTGATTTTAAACTTATTAAATAATAAAAAAATAAAAATACTTTGTACACGTACTACAAGCACTTTTACATTTTACATTTATTATTTTACATTTTACATTTAAAAAATTATACATTATAAAATTTTTCATTAAAAATTATACATTATAAAATTTTTCATTAAAAATTGAACAAGCAATCACCACATACCTTCCCCCTCGACCGACTGATGCAAGACCTGAGCAATCAGGGCTTCCACATCACACCGGATATGTATGTGCGTGTACAGACGATTCTGCAACAACTCGGTAAGGAATACTATAAGCCTGACGAAAAAGATACGTATAAAAAATTAGCCTATATCATTGCGCCCATAGTGGTCAAAAATCCGCAAGAACAGCAAAAATTTGACGAGGTATTTAAGAAATATGTAGAATATTTAGAACAAAAAGCAACAGCATTTAAATCAAATGAAGAAGAAGTATCTGAGTCATCATTCGACGAGCAAGCAACACCCGACATTAAAGAGGAATGGTATAGGAAGCCTTTGATTTGGTTGGTTGTTTTTGGGGTGTTGGGATTGGGGATTTTGTTTTTTAATTATTATAAAAATTTAAATAAGCCGATAGAAAATACCACACAAATAGATTCTACCATAGACACTTCGGAAACCATAATCGACACAACAAAAATAGAAACACCGTCTATTTCACAGCCAATAGATACTCTTCAATCTGAACTGCAAATTAATGTTGGCGCATTCGACTATACCGAATTTGACGGGCATACAGGCGGAATAACAGATGTAGAATTTTCACCTGATGGAAAGTATATTGCTACCGCTTCTTACGATTTTACCGCACGATTATGGAATATTGACACAGATGATAACGATGAATTAAAAGGGCATCAATTTACAGTATCAAGCATAAAATTTTCACCAAATGGAAAAAAGATTGCCACTGCATCTTTTGAAAACACCGTAATAATCTGGGATGTAAAAACACAGAATTACAAGAGATATGAAAATCATGGTGGTTCTATTTCAGAGATAAAATTTTCGCCAGATGGAAAACATATTGCTACTGCATCTTTTGACAGAACAGCGGGAATACTAAATGTCGAGACGGGAAATTATGAAGGATACATCGGACATAGACGTAATGTATTAGACGTAGAATTTTCACCTGACGGAAAATATATCGCAACAGCTTCTACAGACGGTACAGCGAGAGTATGGAATGTGGAAATACCAGATTATAAAGAATATAATGGTCATCAATCTGAATTAACAGATATAGAATTTTCACCCGATGGAAAATATATTGCAACAGCTTCTAAAGACGGTGCAATACGAGTATGGAATGTGGAAACACAAGATTATAAAGAATATAATGGTCACCAGTCTCCTGTGTGGGACGTAGAATTTTCACCAAATGGAAATTATATTGCAACAGCTTCGCAAGACCATACAGCCAGAGTATGGAATTTACACTCAACCAACCACCTCAATACCCAACCCACCCAAAAAGCCTACCTCTTCCCTTTCTTACTATTCCTACTACTGACCGCCCTTGCGACAGCATTATTCAATCATCTCAACAAAACCAAAACCGCCCCATTCAACCCCAACAAAAACGCCCAGCCGCCCTATAAAATCCCCTTCCCCGAACAAGCGGTCATCCCTGCCACGCCGCAGGTATATCAGGTGGCGAAGATGCTGCGACAGCGACAGGCGGGTTGGCGGTATCGGGTGGATATACCCGCTACGGTACGGGCGACGATTGCCAAAGGCGGTTTTCCGGTCATCCGGCATCGGGGCAATACCCGTCTGCCCGAATATTTGTTTTTGATAGACCTCGAAACGCCCGATGCACAGCAAGTCCGTTGGTTGGAGGAGGTGCTGGCATTGCTGCGGCGGGAGGAGGTGCTGATGGCTTGTTATTACTTCAAACAAGACCCTTCGTGGTGCTGGAATCGCGAGCAACCCGACGGCTTGGGTATATACGAACTGCACCGGCGATTTCCCGACCACCGGCTGGTGATTTACGGCGATGGCGATTATTGGCTCGACAGCTTTGAAGCCCGTACCGATGAACGGGTCTTGCGCGATTTTCCGCTATGGTCACAACGCGCTTTGCTGACCACCGTACCGCCCGAAAACTGGTCGTACCGCGAACGCCTTTTGCAGCAATATTTCAACCTCATTCCGGGCGATATGAAAGAACCCCTCGTGCTGGCAACCGCCCTGATGACGCAGCCCGAAGCCTTTGAGCAAATCCGCCAAGCCCGCAGCACCGGCACCGACCGCTTTATCGAATTTAATACCCTTGACGACATCCGCGACTTTTTGACTTACGATAAACACACTACACATACACCTCTTTTGGACTGGCTGGCAGCCACCACCGTCTATCCCGAACCTCAATGGGAAATCACCCTCGCCGTCGGCAAAGCCCTCGAACAACTCCCTGAATACGAAGGCATACTGACCCTGCCCAATCTCCGTCGCCTCACCCAAATCAAATGGATGAACCGCGATGCTTTCCCCGAAAATCTCCGTCAAGACCTTCTCGCGCATCTGCACAGCCGTCCGCAGGTAGCCACACGCGCCCGCGAGACGGTCATCGGCTTGCTGCAAGAAGCACAACAAGACCTTCCCCACGATTCCTACGCCCACACCGATGCCCGTATCAAAATCGTAGAACAACAACTTAAAGTAGCACCCGTCTCTCGTCAAATAGAGGACGAAGCCATAGAATTAGCGAATCAAGGACTGATACATGAAGATAAAACGCTAAGAAAAAAGCGATTCGAACGCAAAGCCGCTACTATCGCAGGTGTTATGCTGACGGCTGCCCTTTCGACCCTTATTTTGTGTACCGCAACGCTCCAAATTTTTCCGCAAATCAAAGAACAATGGGACTTGGTCAAGACGGTGTCTTTTGATTTACCGATTAGGATTGATGATATAAATGAACAGGATAGTCTTGGGGTGAAGATTGTTAGTGAGAACTTCCAACGGGCTTTTAATGTGATGCCGAATGAGGAGTATTTGGTGAGGGGGATTCCGATTGAGTTTTTGGGTGAGAAAGGTGAAATGGAGATTGTATTTGAAGATTATACTATTGAAGTGGATTCTTTTGTTATGAATCCTACTCCTATGCAAAAACTTACACCTCAAAAAAAGCGTATCATACCAAAACCAATACAACAACTAATGGATGACATGGTATTGGTGAAAGGTGGTACTTTTGAAATGGGCTGCACAAGTGAACAAACAAACTGTGATGAAGATGAAAAACCGGTACATACAGTAACTTTAGATAACTTTAATATTGGAAAATATGAAATCACCCAAGAGCAATGGCAAGCCGTGATGGGCGGTAACCCAAGTTACTTTAAAGACTGTGGAGACCAATGCCCCGTAGAAGATGTTAGTTGGGACGATACACAGGAATTTATCAAAAAACTGAACAGAATGATCGGCAAAACTTTCCGCTTACCCACTGAAGCTGAGTGGGAATTTGCTGCAAGAGGCGGCACAAAAAGTAAAGGCTTCAGATATGCCGGAAGCGATAATATTGATGAAGTGGCTTGGAATTGGGATATGGAAACTCAGCTACAAACTCATACCGTAGGCACAAAAAAATCCAACGAACTTGGCTTATACGATATGAGTGGCAACGTATGGGAATGGTGTAATGACTGGTACGACGAAGATTATTATAAAAACAGTCCGCGCAATAATCCCAAAGGACCGGGCACCTCTCAAACTTATCGGGTTCTCCGTGGCGGCTCGTGGTCCTACAACGCTAACTATTGTCGCGTTGCTGACCGTTTCAGGTACCGTCCGTACAATACCGACGCTACTGTCGGTTTTCGCCTTGCCCAGACTCCTTAATTACCCTTTATACTTTTATTTTTTTACTCTTTTTATCCCGCGAAGCGGGTCAATTTTTTTTTGAAGTGCGATTTTTTTCAAAATATGGCAATCCAGTTCGCGTACCGTTCCACCCCTCAAAAAAAACCCGTCATTCCGCGCCCTGCCGATAGCTATACAACGCGGAGTCTGCCCGGCTTTTAGCACCATTTTAAATTGAAGTCCTTGTTTGACATCCTGCCAAGACGAGACATCCCGATAATTATCGCGGACAAATCGGGGTTTGGAATGACAGTTTGCTTTTGGAGTTTTTATTTTTTTATGTTGTAGTATGGTCAGGCTTTGACCACTTGCTGATTGGCAATAAATTCAAGGTAACGTTTTTGTTTTCTCAACCAAAAAGCGGCGGGAATTTTAAGGGCTTGTTCGAAGGCATCAGCGAGTTCGGGGGTGATTATTGCTTCGTCTTTTTCTGTGACAATATCCACGACAATACCTTCCTCTACGTCGATTTGTCGGGCAAAATCTTGTGGAGAAAGTTCAAGTTCTTCCAATTTTTCTGCAAGACTACTTCCCGGGTGTAGCTTTACGGGTGGTATGTATTCTTCACCTAATTTTGGCATAATTTACTTGTTTTAATGATAATCTACAATTTCAATAACATCTACACCATATATTTCTGACCAGATGTATCTGCCGTTTTCATCCGTTGGAATCGGGTCTTCATGTGGAATAAATATCATTCGCAATGGATGTTCCAAATGACATGCCCACTGTCCTTTTCTATCACCGACCAGTTCATGGAAATTACCCGCTGCATAACGCATTTCTTCCAACACCAAAGCATCATCCAAATCATCTAAGCGTTGCCTGATTTTCTTAGCGCATACGTCACCATAAGCTATCCTGAGTTTGTGGTCACTCTTAGCGGCTTTTCTCAATTTCCTGTCGCTGATAGTTACTTTCATTCCAAAGGTATGAGTTTTTTGTGTAAATCGCAATGTGAAGATAGCAAATTCGGGCTTACATTTACGAGTAAAATACGACAAAAATATATATCTTTTATGTTTGACAGCGCATCCGGTTCGTTCTGCATACATGACGCAAACGTAAGCGAGACGCATTACGCTAAGGAAAAAAAGGCTTGATTTGCACGTCGAAAACAAGTATTTTTGTCCTATTTGATTATCTTTGGATTTAATGAATGTTGAATGAATGAATTGCTAAACCACTTTATGATTCATTCTTTCATTCAAAATTCATTCATTAGAAAATAAAACGATATGTCTTATGCAGATTTTACAGCTAAGGATTTAAAACAAAAATTTGGCGTGACATTTCAAGGAAAACGGCTGTTCCAAAACGTAGCACCCGTAGCACCCTCCGAATGGCTTGAAGTCTCCTTAGAAAGAGGTATGAAATTAGGGTTTTCCAGTGAAAAGTCTCGTTCAGAGCGTTTTGTTTCCCCTATTTTATCGGAACTATGCGATATAAATGCGTACGATTTTTACATTTATTCAGGAAAAAATTTAGACGTAGATAAGCGTTTAGGATTAGAGGGGAAATGTGATTTTATGTTCTCATTCAGCCAAATTTCGCTTTTTGTGACATCACCTGCCTTCTGCCTTACCGAAGCCAAAAAACATGATATTGAAGATGGAACTATGGAATGTGCCGCTCAACTACTTCGCCCTCCAATTTACGAGGGGCTTGTTGGCTGATTTCCGTCTCAATGAGTTGTTCAATCTCTTGGTCACACTCTTGTATCTGTGTGGTGAAAGTCTTGTACATCTCATAACATTGGCGGAGTTGAAAGAGTTGCTC
>CALIZI010000245.1 GCA_938028705.1 uncultured Saprospiraceae bacterium
AATAAGAAAACTAAGTTTGTGTAAGAAATTCATTATTAATTACTTAGAAATACTTTGTGTTCTCTGCATCCATTCGATTTTAGTGTTTTTAGTGTGCTTAGTGGTTCAAATATTGTTAGTTTATTTTTGTCTCATTACTTATCGACACTTTTCAAATAAAAAAAATCCGTCCGCGTTCCATTTCGTCCTATCGACACTTTTACATTTTATATTTCAAGAAAAAGTAGTCTATGAAGGACACGAACCTTCCACGCTCGGCATGTAAAACCGACGCTCTACCCTATGAGCTAATAGACTTGGTTTTGAATATTATCGAACTAATCACTAAACTAGTACGCCCGGTGAGACTCGAACTCACGACCCCCTGATTAAAAGTCAGGTGCTACCACCAACTGAGCTACGGGCGTATTTTGGGGAGTGTAGAGTGTGAGAGTGTAGAGTTTAAAATATCGGTACGCTCACACTCTTTACTCTTTACTCTCACACTCTTTACTCTCACACTCTCATACTCTACACTCTCCTCACACTCTCAATAAAAAAAGTCCTGATTTCACGAAGGAAATCAGGACTTTACAAAGTTTGTTGTGTATTTCTTATCAACTTTATAACATACTAATTTCCTTCCGCCGGAATTTATCCGCGTTGGCTACCTTTTTATCGGCTTTGACTAATATGTTATTCATGTTTATCATTATCTTTTTTAATCTAATTTGATGTCGTAATAAACGACTGACATAAATACGTTTTGAGTGGTGAGAAAGTTCGATGAAAATGTTTTTATTGAAAAATAAAATTTATAAATAATTGATTACCAATATTTTGTAAAGAAAAATATTTTTTAAAAAACGCACTAATCTCTACACTCTCACACTCTTTACTCTACACTCCCCAACTCTTTCACGACCATTTTCATCTTAACATCTTTTACCGGACGGTCGCCGGGTTGGGTCTGTACTTCGGCAATTTTGTCAA
Source organism: uncultured Saprospiraceae bacterium (assembly GCA_938028705.1). GTDB lineage: Bacteria > Bacteroidota > Bacteroidia > Chitinophagales > Saprospiraceae > JAHDEO01. Next base: position 973 of record CALIZI010000245.1, read on the forward strand.
TCACATCCAAGCCCTCTGTCACCATACCATAGACGGTATAATCTCTATCCAAGAAGGGCGTACCACCAACTGTGGTGTAGGCTTCTCTTTGCTTTTCGGTATATTTAAAACCGCCCCGTTGTTCCATCATATCCAGTTCTTGGTCGCTGAGAATATTGCCTTGTACAAGGTAAAACTGCGAACCCGAAGACCGCTTTTGCGGATTGGAAGGACCGCCGGTACGTGCTGCCGAGAGTGCGCCTTTGATATGCACATTGGCATCCACAAACTCTGCCGGAACGGTATATCCCGGACCGCCCATACCAAGTGGCTGTCCTGGCTTGGCATTGCGCGATTCAGGGTCGCCGCCTTGTATCATAAAGCCTTGTATGACCCGATGAAAAAGCAAATCATCGTAGAAATTTTCTGAGACAAGTTTCAGAAAATTATCGCGGTGTTGGGGGGTGTCGTCGTACAGCAAGATAGTCATGTTGCCGTATTCGGTCTGCAATTCGACCGTACAATTTTTAGGTTCTTTCACTTTAATTACTTTTGAAAAGGTATTCTCCTTTTTGCCCTTAGCGGCAGTTAATGTTACGGTGTATTCACCTGATTTTTTGTATTGATGTTCAGCCGGACTTACCTCTTCGGAGGTTGTTCCGTCGCCAAAATCCCATTGATAATCATTGGCATTCTGAGAGGTGTTTTCAAAACCGACCTTAGCAAAAGGCGCAGGTTGGTCAAGGTCAGTTGTTTTGAAGGCAGCGGTAGGCACAGCGCAAGATTGCAATATCATTAAGCCTGCACCAAAGAGGATGTATAAGATATTTTTTGTCATTTTTTTTGTTTGAGGTGTTGAAGTGTTGAGGTGTTGGAGTGTTGAAGTTTCACGTTTTATGAACTACAACACCGCAACACTACAACACTGCAACACTATTTACGTCTCATTTTTTGTAATTGATTAAAAAATATTCGGGTATATCGTACCGGAAACCAACGAACTACCCTATCCATGGCAAAGGCATCTTTGCCAATCAAGATACGATGTTTTTTCTTTTTGATACCATTAATAATAATACGCGCCGCTTCTTCGGGTGAAGTACGGGCAACTTTATCAAAATTTTTAGCCATTTCTTTGTGGCTTTGCGGGTCATTATTGCGGGCATCACGAGCAATGTTGGTTTTGATACCGCCAGGATGTACGGTCGTTACACATACATTGGTCTTATGTTGGAGCATTTCCATACGTAGCGATTCGGTGAAGCCGCGTACTGCAAATTTGGAACTACAATAGGTAGCCTGATTTGCGATGCCCGCCAAACCAAATACACTCGAAATATTGACAACACTTGCTTCGGGGCGTTGGAGAAGGTGCGGTAAAAACGATTTTGTACCATAGACAACTCCCCAATAATTGATACCCATAAGCCACTCCATTTGCTCTATCGTCACTTCTTTGACAGAGATTTCGCCGAGTGCCACACCTGCATTATTGATGACTACATCAACGTGTCCGTATTGTTGTATGACTTCTGTGGCGAAGCTCTCCCATGCTTCGCGCTTGGAGACATCAAAAACGTGTGGAGTAACCTTGCCATTTACCGTCTCAATAGTCTCGGCAAGCGTTTCGGATTTATTATCATTTAAAATAAGTATCGCGCCTTCGACAGCTAATTGTTGCGCCAATGCACGTCCGATACCCGAACCTGCACCCGTCAGCACGACGATTTTATCTTTTAAATTCATTTAGTGATTGGTGATTGGTGATTGGTGACTCGTGATTAGTGAATAGTAATTCGTGAAATTTTCTTGTATTTTGTAAAAATATTTTAAAATTTAAATAAGTATTATTTTGATAATGAGTTTTTTATAAAAAAAATCAATAAATTATAGAAAATGTAGTGTAAAAATTCGCATACTACCAATCACCAATCACCAATCACTAATCACAATGCCGATTGAAATTGCTTTAGGAAGCGGGTATCGTTTTCAAATAAATATCGAATATCGGTAATGCGATATTGCAACATGGCTTGTCGCTCAATGCCCATGCCCCATGCGAAGCCTGTGTATTTATTGGGGTCTATTCCACAATTTTCGAGGACTTTTGGGTCCACCATGCCGCAGCCCAATATCTCTAACCAGCCTGTACCTTTGGTAATTCGATAGTCGTTTTCGTCTTTCAAACCCCAATAAACATCCATTTCTGCACTGGGTTCAGTAAAGGGAAAATAGGAGGGACGAAGGCGTACTTTGGTCGCTCCGTACATTTCTTTGGCAAAGTAATATAAGGTTTGTTTCATATCCGCAAAGGATACATTTTCATCAATATACAAGCCTTCGACTTGATGAAATTGACAATGTGATCGTGCCGAAATAGTCTCGTTGCGATACACACGTCCGGGCGCAATGATGCGTATAGGTGGTTCTTGCGTAGTCATCACGCGCGCCTGTACCGAGGAGGTGTGTGTACGAAGCAATCGCGCAGGGTCATTCATCAGATAAAAAGTATCTTGCATGTCGCGGGCGGGGTGGTCTTCGGGAGTATTCATGGCGGTAAAATTATGCCAGTCGTCCTCTATCTCACGCTCTTCTGCCACCACGAATCCGATACGTTGAAATATATCAATAATGCGATTCATCACTACTGATACGGGATGACGTGCGCCAAGTTCGAGTGGCTCGCCGGGGGCAGTGAGGTCAATATCCGCTACGACTGCATCTGCCTGTGCCTCAAAGCCTTGTTGCAATTGAGCATGTTTGGACTCAGCAACTTCTTTGACTTTATTGACCAATTGACCGTACTCGCGTTTGCGGTCATTATCCACATTCCGAATCTCGCCCATCAAGCCTTTGACCGCACCTTTTGTACCAATGTAGCGGATACGAAATTGCTCCAACTCATCTGCATTATTGGGAGTGGTGCTTTGGATTTCTGTGAGTACCGAGTTCGCTTTATCGAATATTTCTTGTGACATTTTTCTGATAGTGATTGGTGATTAGTTGACTGGTGATTAGTTCGATAATACTTGAAAAAATCTGTATTTATTTTATTTTTATAATTATAAAATACTTTAAATATGAATCACCGATATATTTTTAATTAAACTTTATGAGCGCAAAGGTAGGGAATTTCGAGGAATGGAACACGAATTTGCTAGATAGCGCAGTTTTTTTATTTTAAAAATGTCGATAGAACGAAATAGAACGCAGATTTGAACGGATTTAACGGATTTACGCGGATTTTTTTATAAAGTCGAGATAACTCGCTACTCGTCAACTCGCAAACTCGCTACTTGCCCTCTCGCTACGCTCAAACTCTTCCATAAGACTGATAATATTATAAAGGTCGGTATAAAATTCGTGGACTAATTTGAAACTGGTATTGGGGCGAAGAATGTGTGGTTCGAGGATGTCTTTAGGTTCCCAAACGGCGATATAAATATAGCCTTCGATGAAAGATATATATACTTTTTTGTTTATTTTATTAGAAAAATTAAATAAGCGTTCATAAAAATCTTTAGGAATAATAATTTCCTCATTGGCATAGGGATTAATATAGCTCAAAAATTTATCATTGAATCCGGGATATTTCACTTTTAGTGCTTGATGTTCACGTCTGATGAGGTCTTTAATAGTGCGTGTGAGATATGGGCGTTCTGATTTCGGGAGGATCACTATTTCTCCGTTAAATGAATGTTCTGTTTTGGCAATAAAAAAAATACCGCGAAATACGGGCATCATGGCATTGCTACTGACTTTTGACTGGTCGCGTACATCAAGTTCGCACATTTCAAAATGAAGGCTGCCGATTTGTCCGGTTATGAAGTCTTCGCCCTTGTAATGAGGAGCTTCGGTCATGAAAAAACGACTTTGAAGGAAGCGTTCTTTGGGTAAATATGCTTTGTGACTATACGTCATGGGATGTACGATAAAATCAAGAATCAATTGTACGACTTTGGGCTTGAAGCCCCCTATAAATTTTCGTATTCGCCAACCCAAAAAGGAACTATACGCCGTAAATGGAATCCATATCAGCAATGCAAGAATAGGCATTTTCAGATAATATACTGCCCATCCACTGACCGCCAATACCAAGAGGGAAAGCACAAACAGCACAATCAATCGCTTGCGAATGCGCTCTTGCCGCACCAACTCAGGATATAAAGTACGATTATAAAACAGCCGAAATTCGTTTAGGTCTTGCATGGATTTACTGATTCATTGTTACTCAGTTTGATGGTTTCAAATAGATTTTGATGCAGAAAGTTAATGATATTTTTTGATATATCTACTGCCACTGGACTTAGAGATTTGTGACGGAGAAAAAATAGTAAAAATAAATGATGTAATTTGATAAATATTTCATCTTAGCACCTATTATTTATATGGCTTAAAAGCAAAAAATAAAATAAATTTACGATTTATTCAATGTGCATTTATTCATTAAAGTGAGTTTTGTGGGTAAAAAACTATTATCTTTAAAGGCATTGGGCAAATAAAATTTGATAAAAGGGTAATTATACTTATCACATAAATAAAATCGCTAATTATTTTTTGTAACTTGATATAAAATAGTAGTTTATTTGTAAAATTATTTTTTTTTTCTGAGAAAAATGGTATCATTGTATTAAGATTTAATGGCTTTTGTGACAAATGTTTTTCGTTTCTTTAGTTGGCGAATTATTTTTATAAATAAATAGTCTATAAAATAGAAAATTATACATTTGGATATTTATATGTGAATTGTATCTTCTTGTAGTATAAAAAATTTGACTTATCAAATTTTCGTTTTCATCATATCACCCGACTCATTCAAATATAAAAGCAAAAACCAGTAAGGAACCTTCTTACTCTATCTCATTTAAAACCAATACCTCTAAGATTGGGTATTTTCCCGAGAACAACTCCACTCCGATTTTTTTAATGAAACTCGAACTACTATGAAAAGGACTCTACCTTTACTCATATCAATATGTCTATTGATATGTCCTACTTTTATTTTTGCTCAAGCTCCCTGTAATATAGATTTTGATCCAAGTGTACCGGGAAATACAACTGCCGCTGATGCAGGTTTATCTATTCCTGATGTGGATATGAGTACCAACTATTATAACGCATCACCTTATACGCCTCCTGCAAGTACCGGAGGAGCAGCCTCACTAACCGTCATGGACGGTACGGAGTTTTGTGATGAAAATGGTAATGGTATGCAAACAGGTTCGGAGGAAGGACCGGATTTGGTCATTACGATACCTGTTCCGCCTGACAATCAATTGTCTTGTGCCGATGGTATATTGACGATTTGCCTTCGCGGTGATTTTAATAATGCTTGTGAGGTAGCTTTTATCGCTGATGGAAGCGGAGCCATCCTTAGCCAGTCAACAACTACGGGTAATCCAGCCTGTGCAGGTCCGCCAACTTGTCTTGATATAATAATACCGGCATGTGACTTAAACGCTGATGCTGCGGATGGAACGATACTTTTTGAAATCAGAACAAACGGAGAAGCAGTTAGTACAGGTGCAACGGGAGACCAAGTGGATGATACTTGTACCGAAGGTGCCGATGCAGTTGACCTTTCAGGAGACGGTAATCCTGACGGAAACTGTATGACCTTTGAATCTTTTGTCTGGCCAACTACAGTGCCTGAAATTATATGTCCGGATGATGTGACCTTAGAGTGTACAGATAGTACCGATCCGACAGAGACTGGAGAACCCACCTTCACGGGTGACTGTGTAGATGATGCGAGTTTTACATTCGAAGATGTGGTTGAAGGTACTTGCCCTAGTGTAATAACCAGAACATGGACAGCTACCATTTGTAATGATCCGGAAAACCCGTTTTTTACTTTGACTTGTGACCAAATTATTACCATAGAAGATACCACGCCACCTGTGATTACCTGCCCCGAACCTGCTGATACACCTCTGCTTTGCGGAGAAGTACCTGCGCCCGGACAAGCAACGGCAACGGATAATTGTACGATGTTTGAAACACCCATTGACGGCGTGCCGGATTTGATGCCAGATGAAATAGATCCTTGTGTTGGAGGTGTAATTACTTATCTGTTTACGGCTATTGACGAGTGTGGATTGGAGGCTATGTGTATGCAGACTTTTACTTATGAGCCTGATACCGAAGCACCCGTATTGAGCGATATGCCGGTTGATGTTGATTTGGTATGCGGTGACCCTATTCCCGAAGTTCCTGCGATTACTGCCACCGATAATTGTACTGAGCCACAAGCCGTAGTATTTGAAGAAACCATGATGGGGGTTTGTCCTGAACCAACCGCAATTATGCGTACATGGACAGCAACGGACGATTGTGGTAATGAAACGACTTATACCCAAACGATTAATATTCCACCGGATGTGACACCGCCTGTATTGAGCGATATGCCCGTCGATTTGAATTTGATTTGTACGGATGCTATTCCACCACCGGCAGATATTACGGCAACGGACGATTGCACTGAGCCGATAGAGGTAATATTGGAAGAAACAGATACGGGAATGTGTCCTGAAGATAGAGTGATTACTCGCACATGGACGGCTACGGATGCCTGTATGAATGAAACAACTTATACCCAAACCATTACCATAGCACCGGATGTGACACCACCCGTATTGAGTGCAGAACCAACGGATTTAAACCTGATTTGTACAGATGCTATTCCACCTGCTGATGACATTACGGCTACTGATGACTGTACCGAGCCGATAGAAGTGACCTTAGAAGAAATAGATGACATGGGGGTATGTCCTGAACCAAGAACTATCACCCGTACATGGACGGCAGTGGATGAGTGTATGAATGAAACTACTTACACACAAACCATTACTGTTGCACCGGATGTTACCCCGCCTGTATTGAGTGAAGAACCTGTGGATGTTACTTTGGCTTGCGGTGATCCTATTCCCGAAGTACCGATGGTTACGGCAACAGACGACTGTACTGAACCGCAGGCTGTAGTATTTGAAGAGACAGACATGGGAGATTGTCCTGAAGACAGAGTCATTATTCGTACATGGACGGCAACGGATGATTGTGGTAATGAAACAACACATACACAAACCATTACCATTCCGCCGGATGATGTACCACCTGTATTGAGCGATATGCCTGTTGACTTGGATTTGATATGTACAGATGCCATCCCACCTGCTGATGATATTACAGCTACTGATGACTGTACTGACCCGATAGAAGTAGTTTTTGAAGAAACAGATGATATGGGTCTATGTCCTGAACCACGCATCATCACCCGTACATGGACAGCTACGGATGCGTGTATGAATGAAACGACTTATACTCAAACCATCACCATTGCACCGGATGTCACGCCACCTGTATTAAGTGAAGAACCTGCTGATGAAAATCTCACCTGTGCCGATGCTATTCCACCTGCTGCTGATGTAAGCGCAACGGACGATTGTACCGAACCGCAAGCTGTAGTATTTGAAGAAACAGACACAGGAATGTGTCCTGAAGATAGAGTCATCACACGAACATGGACAGCAACCGACGATTGTGGTAATGAAACCACTTATACCCAAACCATCACCATTGCGCCGGATGTCACGCCACCTGTATTGAGTGCAGAACCTGTGGATTTAAACCTGATATGTACAGATGCTATCCCACCTGCCGATGACATTACGGCTACTGATGACTGTACTGACCCGATAGAAGTGACCTTAGAAGAAACAGATGACATGGGCGTATGCCCTGAACCAAGAATTATCACACGAACATGGACAGCAGTGGACGAGTGTATGAATGAAACGACTTATACTCAAACGATTACCATTGCACCGGATGTCACGCCACCTGTATTGAGTGAAGAGCCTACCGATCTTACTTTGGCTTGCGGCGATCCCATTCCCGAAGTTCCTGCAATTACCGCTACGGATGATTGTACCGACCCGCAAGCAGTAGTATTTGAAGAAATGGATATGGGGGACTGTCCCGAAGACAGAGTCATTATTCGTACATGGACGGCAACGGATGATTGTGGTAATGAAACAACACATACACAAACCATTACCATTCCGCCGGATGACGTACCGCCTGTATTGAGCGATATGCCCACCGATTTGGATTTAATCTGTACAGATGCTATCCCACCCGCTGATGATATTACAGCAACGGATGATTGCACTGACCCGATAGAAGTTGTTTTTGAAGAAATAGATGATATGGGCGTATGTCCTGAACCACGCATCATTACTCGTACATGGACGGCTACGGATGCGTGTATGAATGAAACGACCTATACTCAAACGATCACCATTGCGCCAGATGTCACGCCACCTGTATTTAGCGATATGCCTGCCGATGTAAATTTAACTTGCTTGGATGAAATTCCTCCTCCGCCTACGGTTACTGCAACCGATGATTGTGATGGAACAGTAGCGGTTAATGCATCATTAGGGTCTTCCGGTGTATGTCCTGACCCTACGGTTATTACCCGCACATGGACGGCAACAGATGCCTGTGGCAATGTGGCTACTTACACCCAAACAATAACTGTCGCACCCGACACTACTCCCCCGGTTATCACTTGTCCGCCCGATGACCCGACAGTATATACCTTAGAAACAGATATTCCTGCCGCTGCCGCTGACCTCGCCGCATTTATAGCACTTGGTGGTACGGCAATGGATGATTGTGGAGAAATGACGCTGACCTCTGCCGACGAAGTAACACCATGCCCCGGTATGGCTAATCAGGGTATGATAGTCAGAACCTATACGATAACTGACGAGTGTGGAAATGAAGCCACTTGCGACCAAACCTTCCTATTCTCTTGCTGCGATGCAGCAGCAGGGGCTTTGGCACCTATTGATGATATTTGTATCGGAGAATCCGTAACGGGAGTAGTGGACGGCACAGAAGCCCCCGCACCCGATTATGCTTACGATTATGTCTTAACGGATGCTGCCGGAACTATCATTGCAGGTCCGAATACCAATGGCATGTTTACACCAATGGCTGCCGGAGATTACTGTATATATGGTGTCAGTTATCAGGTGGCTACGGGCGCACCCGATTATTCAAGCGGTGACATTAATACCGTAACTCACCCTACAGATTGTATCGAAACAACATCGCAATGTTTTACAGTCACTGATTTACCTACAGTAACTATTGGTGAATGTGCTGCCGGACCTGTACCTACACAAGTTTATACAGGTTTGGAAGGTACTTACCCAATGGATATGGTCGGTATTTTGCCCGATATTTATGTATTCTGCGAACCCGGTTGTGTAGAAGCAGAAGGCATGGGCGGTGTAGCACCTTATATGTACGAATGGTTTGAATTGAGTGATGAATGTAGTTATGATTTTAATGCGCCGATAGCCAATACACCGGATGCTTCGGGCTTGGGTACAGGTACCTACTCAGTAGTCGTGACGGATGATAACGGTTGTACAGCAACAGGGGAAGTCAAAGTATTTGTGGACGAACCACCCATGTTGACCGCTTCGCCGGATACAATTGTTTGTGCAGGTGAAACCTTTGATTTAGAAGGTACATCACTGCCCGGTCCTGGTATTTGTTTAGAATATTGTGCAGGTGAATTACCTGTTTGTATTGTTGATGATAATACCATATTTACCGTTTGTTTTGATTTTACCTATACATGGATTTCGGATTTGAATTTGCAATTGCAAGCACCGAATGGTACGATACTTACATTGGTATCTTCTGCTGCCTTTCCAAATTCAGATATGGACGGTAATGTCTGCTTTACCAATGATGCTTCCGTAGGCGGTGGTGTACTGCCCGGTGGTGCTTTAGATGCTTTGAACTGGAACAATTACCCATCCGGTACAGCTGATGCTGCCGGACTTGGTATCGGCGTTTCCGGCAATTGGTTCCCCGAAGGCGGACAAGGTGCATTCTCTGTATTTAATGGGGTAGATGCCAATAGTGGTGTATGGCAAGTTATCATCTTAGATGATTTGGCTGGCTTTGAAGGTTTCTTTAATACATTCACACTGGATATTATCAATCCTGATTGTGAATACAGTGTAGAAGTAGATATTAATCAACCAATTATTGATTTTGTACCCACAACAATCATGACCGAACCCATTGAATGTGAGGAGTTGGAAAATTGTACAGCTACTTACCAATGGACAGGTTCGGACGGATACGATTCGGGTGTACAAACCATTGCTAACCAAACGGATATTCTCGAAACATTCCCACCAACTACAGTCACACCACCAACAGGTACAACGACTTATACCTTGACGGTAACAGACTGTTTCGGATGTGTTTCTACCGAAGAAGTGGTCATTACATTATCGGAAGAAGTTGTGGTGGAAGCTGAGTCCTCTACTTGTGAGGAAATAGATATTACTGCCATTTCAGGCGGTACGCCGGATTATATGGTTACGATTGGAATGATGCCGGACGCAAGTGACGCACTCGCCACGGCTACCATTACGGATGCTACTGCTATGCCCGAATTTACGGGCTTGGCTCCCGGCGACTACTACGTATCGGTAGTAGATGCGAATGGCTGTACGGCACTTATTGGTCCTATCACTGTCGAATCATGTTGTGATATTACAGTGGACATAGGCGAATGTACTGCCGGACCTGCCCCTAATATTATATATGAAGATTTAGAAGGCACTTATCCTGACGGACAATTGGATACTTTGCCGGATGTATATGTATTCTGTGAGCCGGGTTGTGTAGAAGCATTCCCAACAGGAGGTACTGCACCTTTGATGTATGAATGGTTTGAATTAAGTGGTGAATGTAGTTACGATTTCAATGCACCTATCGCCAATACACCGGATGCTTCCGGCTTGGGTACAGGTACATATACCGTTGTAGTGACGGATGCCAATGGATGTACGGCAAGTGCAGAAGTGAAAGTATTTGTGGACGAAGCACCAACACTCACTGCTACGGCAGATACCACGCTTTGTGCTGTCGAACCATTTGACTTAGAAGGAACATCACTACCCGGTCCGGGCTTCTGCCTTGAATACTGTGGTGGTGCATTACCTGTATGCCCGATAGATGCGGACGCGATTATAACGGTTTGTATGGAATTTACCCATACCTATATATCTGATTTGAGTTTTGAATTGGTAGCACCTGATGGTACAGTTATTCCTCTTGTCATGGGGCAATGTTGTCCTAATGGAGATAACGACGGCAGCATGTTCTGCTTCACCAATGATACAAGTGGTGGTGCAGTGGCTCTAGATTGGAATACAACAGGTTCGGGAGGAACTGACCTACTTGGAATAGGTGTCGGAATCTCCGGCAACTGGCTACCCGAAGGCGGTGCAGGTGTATTGAGTGGACTTGCAGGTATAGATGCCAATGGCGGACCCTGGGCAATGATAGTTACGGATATTATCGGAGGTGATTCCGGTCAGTTTGAAAGTTTCAATGTAACAATAGAAGGTACAAATTGTAATACCGTATTCCAGTCACCTGTATTCGGCGCACCCATACCGGACAACGGCGAGTCATTTACTTACGAAACACCTGTTGAAGAATGTGTAGAACAACCAAACTGTACAGCATCTTATCAATGGACAGGTGATGACGGTACAGACTCAGGCGTACAAACCATTACACCTCAATCTGACCAATTGGAAACCTTCCCACCATTCACCGTTAATCCTCCTGCGGGTACAACAACTTATACCTTAACGGTAACGGATTGTTTCGGCTGTGTTTCTACCGAAGAAGTCGTCGTGACTGTTGCAGAAATTACTGCTATGGCGGTTTCTGCGAATTGCGAAGAATTAGATATTACCAATATTACAGGCGGTACACCGGATTATACCATTACTATTGGAATGATGCCTGACGCAAGTGACGCATTAGCCACCACCACTGTTACGGATGCTTCTGCGATGCCCGAATTTACGGGTATAGCTGCGGGAGATTACTACGCTTCGATAGTAGATGCTAATGGCTGCGAGGTCATCGTTGGTCCTATCACCGTTGAATCATGTTGCGATATTACAGTAGATATTGGCGAATGTACTGCCGGACCCGCCCCAAATATTATTTATGAAGATTTAGAAGGCACTTATCCTGACGGACAATTGGATACTTTGCCGGATGTATATGTATTCTGTGAGCCGGGATGTGTAGAAGCCTTCCCAACAGGAGGCACTGCTCCATTGATGTATGAATGGTTTGAATTAAGTGGTGAATGTAGTTACGATTTCAATGCACCTATTGCCAATACACCTGATGCTTCCGGCTTGGGTACGGGTACTTATACCGTAGTTGTGACGGATGCCAATGGCTGTACAGCAAGTGCAGAAGTCAAAGTATTTGTGGATGAATCACCAACACTCACTGCTACGGCAGATACCACGCTTTGTGCCGTCGAACCTTTCGATTTAGAAGGTACATCACTACCGGGTCCGGGTTTCTGCTTGGAATACTGCGGTGGTGCCTTACCCGTATGCCCGATAGATGCAGACGCGATTATTACGGTTTGTCTTGAGTTTACCCATACCTTTATATCTGATTTGAGTTTCGACCTTGTCGCACCTGACGGTACGGTAATTCCATTGGTGATGGGGCAATGTTGTCCGAATGGCTCTAATGATGCGAGTATGTTTTGCTTCACCAATGATACAAGTGGTGGTGCAGTAGCATTGGATTGGAATACGACAGGTTCGGGCAATACCGATTTACTCGGACTTGGCGTAGGTATTTCCGGTGATTGGCTGCCGACTGGCGGCGCAGGTGCTTTCAGTGGACTGGCTGGTGTAGATGCCAACGGCGGTCCTTGGGCAATGACTGTAACCGACATTATTGGCGGCGATTCCGGTCAGTTTGAAAGTTTCAATGTAACCATAGTAGGAACAAATTGTAATACGGTATTCCAGTCACCCGTCTTTGGTGCGCCGATACCGGATACGCAAGAAGCCTTTACTTACGAAACACCTGTTGAAGAATGTGTAGAACAACCAAACTGTACAGCATCTTATCAATGGACAGGTGATGACGGTACAGACTCAGGCGTACAAACTGTTACACCTCAATCTGACCAATTGGAAACCCTCCCGCCATTCACCGTTAATCCTCCTGCGGGTACAACGACTTATACCTTGACGGTAACGGATTGCTTCGGTTGTGTTTCTACCGAAGAAGTTGTAGTAACAGTTGGAGAAATTACGGCTATGGCAGCTTCTGCCAATTGTGGCGAATTAGATATTACCGACATTACAGGCGGTACGCCGGATTATACCATTACCATTGGTACAATGCCGGACGCGAGTGATGCTATTGCTACCATTACGGTAACAGATGCTTCTGCCATGCCTGAATTTATGGACTTGGACGGTGCGGATTATTATATTTCAATAATAGACGCTAATGGTTGTGAAGTCATTATTGGACCTGTAACGGTAGCTCCATGCTTTAGCTGCGATGACTTCATGGTAGATATAGCCCCTTGTACCGACCCTGCACCTACACAGATATATGAAGATTTGATTGGCTTATATCCAATGGATATGTTGGATACTTTGCCGGATGTATATGTATTTTGTGAGCCGGGATGTGCTAGTGCTGTAACGATGGGCGGTACTGATCCACTGATGTACGAATGGTTTGAATTGAGTGACGAATGTGGTTATGATTTTAATTCACCGATAGCGAGTACACAAGATGCTTCTGGCTTAGGGTCGGGTGTTTATACCGTAGTGGTGACAGATGCCAATGGTTGTATCGGTTCTCAGGAAGTTAAGATATTTGTTGACACGCCGCCGGTATTGACCACAAGTGATGATGCGGAAGTTTGTGCAGGTGAAACCTTCGATTTAGAAGCTACGTCATTACCAACTCCGGGTTTCTGTTTAGAATATTGTGAAGGCGAACTACCGATGTGTATTGTGGATGCTAATACCATATTTACCGTTTGTTTTGATTTCACTTATACATGGATTTCGGATTTGAATTTACAATTACAAGCACCGAATGGTACATTATTGACACTCGTATCCTCCGCTGCTTTCCCTAATTCAGATATGGACGGTAATCTCTGCTTCACCAATGATGCCTCTGTAGGCGGTGGAGTATTACCCGGAGGTGCCTTGGATGCTTTGAACTGGAACAATTACCCATCCGGTACAGCGGATGCTGCCGGACTTGGTATCGGCGTTTCCGGTAACTGGTTCCCCGAAGGCGGACAAGGGGCATTCTCGGCATTCAATGGTGTAGATGCCAATAGCGGTGTATGGCAAGTTATCATCTTAGATGATTTGGCTGGTTTCGAGGGTTTCTTCAATACCTTTACATTGGATATTATCAATCCGGATTGTGAATACAGTGTACAAGTAGATATTAATCAACCGATTATTGACTTTGTACCAACATTAATAGAAACAGAACCTATCGAATGTGAAGACCAAGAGAATTGTACGGCTTCTTACCAATGGACAGGTTCGGACGGATTTGATTCGGGTATAATTCCTATTGCCAATCAGCAAAATCAATTAGAAACATTACCTCCTGTAACCATTACCGGAACAGGCATGACTGAAACATACATTTTGACCGTAACGGATTGCTTCGGTTGTGTTGCTATGGATACCGTAATGATTATGCCATGCACCGATACCACAGGCTGTACGGCGGTTGTACCTGTATTTGAAATGCTTGACTTGTGTAGCGGAACAGTACCTGATTTGAGTACGGCAGAAACCAATATCTTGAATGGTGTTGATGATGTCTCACAAATTACAGGTGTCGTCAACTGGTACACAGATATGGCATTGACAATGCTTTATGCCAATGATCCGATTAATCATTCGGGTGCAAGTTGTGATCCGGAAATAACGACCTTATATGCAGAAGTCGTTTGTAATGACGGTACAACTATTTATGTCGGACAAATAGATATTACAGTCTATCCCTTCGCAGAAGTCATGCCGCCAATGGACGGAAGTTGTGTAGTAACGGTCAATGTACCCAATTGCCCCAACCTCACCCTTAGCGGACCAACCAACCCGACAGGTGGTGCAGATGTAGCAAATTGGGATCCGGCTACCAATACTTACACCGGACAAGATGGTGATGCCGCAGGTACACTCGACTTTATGATAATGGGTGGAACAGCACCTTGCGATATGGGTACGATTACTGTTGAAATACCTGCTTGCGACGATGGCGGCGGCGGATGTGATGACTTTATGGTAGATATAGGGGAATGTACTGCCGGACCTGCCCCAACTATTGTTTACGAAGGACTTGAAGGCACTTATCCTGACGGTCAATTAGATACTTTACCGGATGTATATGTATTCTGCGAGCCGGGTTGTGTAGAAGCATTCCCCGTAGGTGGAACAGCACCATTGACTTACGAGTGGTTTGAATTAAGTGATGAATGTAGTTACGATTTTAATGCACCGATAGCCAATACACCGGATGCTTCCGGGCTTGGAACGGGTACATACACCGTAGTTGTCACTGATGCTAATGATTGTACAGCTTCCATGGAAGTCAAAGTATTCATTGATGAAGACGCGACCTTAACCACTTCAGATGATATGATAGTCTGTGAAGGTGAGACCTTCGACTTGGAAGGTACATCGTTACCGAGTCCGGGCTTCTGCCTTGAATATTGTGGTGGTGCATTACCACAATGTATCATAGATGCTAATTCGGCAATTACGGTTTGTTTAGAATTTACACATACATTTATTTCTGATTTAAGTTTTGAATTAGTTGCGCCGGATGGCACAGTCATTCCACTCGTAATGGGGCAATGCTGTCCCAATGGTGCGAATGACGCTTCTATGTTCTGCTTCACCAACCAAACAGACGGCGGTGCAGTAGCTTTGGATTGGAACACAACAGGATCCGGTAATACAGATTTACTTGGACTTGGTGTAGGTATTTCCGGTAACTGGCTACCGGAAGGTGGTGCAGGTGTTCTTAACGGACTTGCAGGTGTAGATGCCAACAGCGGACCTTGGGCAATGATTGTAACAGACATAGTCGGTGGTGATTCCGGTCAATTTGAAAGTTTCAATGTAACAGTCGCAGGAGCGAGTTGCAATACAGTATTCCAATCGCCTGTATTTGGCGCACCCATACCGGATAATGGACAATCATTTACTTACGAAACACCTGTTGAAGAATGTGTTGAACAAGAAAATTGCACCGCTTCTTACCAATGGACAGGTTCAGACGGATTTGACTCCGGTGTGATTCCAATTGCCAATCAGCAGAATGGACTCGAAACATTAGCACCTGTTCCCGCAACAGCTACCGGAGATGCGACTTATGTATTGACAGTTACAGACTGTTTCGGTTGTACCACAATGGATACAGTAATGATTATGGGATGCGACACGACGGGAATGGCTTGTACAATGGTCATGCCTATCATGGAAATGTCTGATTTATGTAGTGGAATAGCACCTGACCTAAGTATGGCAGAAGCCAATATACTTGCAGGTGTAGCCGATGCGACCCAAATTACAGGTGTTGTCAATTGGTACACAGATGCAGCCTTGACTACGGCTTATACGAATGGTCCGATTAATCATTCGGGTGCGAGTTGCGATCCGGAGATGACAACAATATATGCAGAAGTTGTTTGTAATGACGGTACAACGATACCTGTCGGACAAATAGACTATACAGTTTATCCATTTGCGGAAGTCATGCCGCCAATGGACGGAAGTTGTGTATTGACGGTGAGTGTACCCAATTGCCCGAACCTTACCCTTAGCGGACCAACGAATCCGACAGGCGGTGCTAATCTAGCGAATTGGGATGCAGCAACAGGAACATACACCGGACAAGATGGTGAAGCGGCAGGTACACTTGACTTTATGATAGCAGGTGGAACAGCACCTTGCGATATGGGTACGATTACTGTTGATATTCCGGCTTGTACCGGCGGTGGCGGTGACGATTGTACAACTTTGACACCTGCCTCAGATTCACTTGAATTATGTGGTGGCACCACGCCGGATTTGGCAGCCATAGAAGCAGCTATTTTGGCTAGTGTAGGCGATGCTACATTAATTACAGGAGTCATCGCTTGGTACACAGATGATGGCTTGACGATGCCTTATACAATAGGTACAGCAATTAACCATTCAGATAGTGATGCAGCCGGAACATGCGATCCGGGCATAGTAACCTTGTATGCAGAAGTCCTTTGTTTGGATGGCGTAAGTATTGATGCCGGATTTGTAGGAATTATAGTCTATCCTTATGCAGAGGTGACACCTCCGGCAGAGGGTAGTTGTGCAACAATAGTAGAAGCAGCAAATTGTCCGAATCTGATGATAGGCGCAGCCTCTAACCCAACAGGCGGTGTTGACCTCGCCAATTGGGATCCAGCTACGAATACATACACCGGACAAATCGGTGATGCTGCCGGAACAATAGACATAGAAGTAACGGGCGGCACTGCTCCTTGTGATGCCGGAACGATTACCGTTAATATCCCTGAATGTACAGATGATAGTACAGGAACAGGCTTTGACTTGGCATTAACAAAAACATTGAGCATGGGGCAAGCCTCAACGGTTGCGCCCGGCGATGATGTCAGTTTTGATATTACCGTAACTAATCAAGGTGCTGTTGACGCTTATAATATTTTAATTAATGATTACATCCCTGCCGGATATACTTACGACCCCACATTGAATCCGGCTTGGGCAGATGCAGACGGTGACGGTAATCCTGACCAAACCATCGCCGGACCACTCGCTCCGGGAGCTACACAGACCATTACGATTGTATTGACTGTCAATAACCCGTTTGTAGGTACTATGGCAGATTTGGTCAATTATGCAGAAATCAGCGAAGCTGATGACGATACCGACCCGAACAATACGCCACCTACGGATAACGATAGTACACCGGATAATGATGATTCAAACGACGCAGGTGGTACACCTGACGGACCGGATGACGATTATATAGATGGCGATGGTACAGGTACGCCGGGTGACGGTACAGCCTCTACCGATGAAGATGACCACGATCCGGCTTATGTAGATGTGGTAGATCCAAATGCTTGTACAACATTAACACCTGCAAGCGATGCCCTTGAATTATGTGGTGGTGCAGCACCTGATTTGGCAGCTATCGAAGCGGCTATTATAGCTAGTGCAGGTGATGCTACATTGATTACAGGAGATATTGAGTGGTACACGGATGCCGGTTTGGCTATGCCTTATACTACAGGCGGACCAATTAATCATTCAGATAGCGACGCAGCCGGAACATGCGATCCGGGCATGGTTACATTATATGCACTAGTGCTTTGTGCAGATGGAACAAGCATCAATGGAGGAACTGTAACGATTACCGTTTATCCATTTGCAGAAGTCACACCTCCGGCGGACGGCAGTTGTGCAACAATAATAGAAGCGGCAAATTGTCCGAATCTGACGATAGGTGCGGCTTCCAACCCAACAGGTGGTGTTGACCTCGCCAATTGGGATGCAGCAACAGGCACTTACACCGGACAAGACGGCGATCCAGCCGGAACAATAGACATAGAAGTAACAGGCGGTACAGCACCATGTGATGCCGGAACGCTTACCGTTAATATTCCTGCTTGTACCGAT
>CALIZI010000246.1 GCA_938028705.1 uncultured Saprospiraceae bacterium
AAAATTTTAAATATATAACAATTTAAAAATAAATAACTTCATGTCCTATCGACACTTTTACATTTTACATTTTGTGTTTTACAACTTGTCCCGACGAATGACGGGATTTTACATTTTTCACCGCTTAATACATATGAGCGAAGATAAAAAGCAGTGAAAGCCGATGTGGGTATATAAGGATATTCATTTTGCTTTTTCCGTAATTTGTTCTTATTTTTGAATCGAAATGGCAGCCAAAGATAAATATCACGAACATGTCAAAGAAGCCTTGATAAAGGATGGGTGGGAGATTACGCATGATCCGTACATCATGCGTATAAGAGGCACAAATTATGAAATTGATTTGGGGGCTGAAAAAATCATAGCAGCCACAAAAGAAAATGAGCAAATACTCATAGAAGTCAAAAGTCTTTTGCAAGCAAGTATCGTCTATGAGTTTCATTCCGTCTTAGGTCAATTTATAGCCTACCGACTGAATATCAAGGATTTAAAACTCAATAGAGTCTTATATGTTGCTATTTCACGAAACGCTTATGAAAAAATACAAAAGCTGCCTGCAATATTGCACTATATTAAAGAATTTGAAATGAAACTCATTATTTTTGATATCAATACTAAACAAATCAAGGAATGGATAAAATAAAAAAATATGAAAAAATCATTATTGATTACTTTGAAGCATTTGCAGAAAGAAGAAATAAAAATCCTGACCCGATAAAAATTCAAATCATTGCAGATACACAAAGAAAACATTATCAGCTAATTAGTATAGGTTGGCAAGAACACGAGTATTTCCACTACTGTCTGTTTCATTTGGATATTATTGATGGAAAAGTATGGGTACAAGAAAATCGCACTGAAACCCTGATTGGTGAAGAGCTCATGGAACTTGGCATCCCAAAACACGACATTGTATTAGGAGTCATTCATCCAAGCGAAAGAAAATATACCGAATACGCCGTAGCATAAGCCAATAATTCAATCATGGATAAAATAAAAAAATACGAAAAACTTATCGTTGATTACTTTGAAGCATTTGCAGAAAGAAGAAATAAAAACCCTGACCCCGTAAAAATTCAAGTCATTGCAGATACACAAAGAAAACATTATCAACTTGTTATGATAGGTTGGGAGGAATACCGCTACACACATCTTTGTTTATTTCATCTGGATATTATTGACGGTAAGGTGTGGGTTCAAGAAAATCGTACAGAGGTTTTAATTGGTGAAGAACTCGTAGAACTCGGTATTCCAAAGCATGATATTGTACCCGGACTACTTCATCCCGAAGAAAGAGTTGATACCGAATACGCCACAGCATAAATCAATATGGCAGCCAAAGATAAATATCACGAACACGTCAAAGAAGCCTTGATAAAGGATGGGTGGGAGATTACGCATGATCCTTACTATTTAGATTTAGGGAAAGTCAAATATGAAATTGATTTAGGAGCAGAAAAGCTCATTGGTGCAACAAAAGAGAATCAGAAAATATTGGTGGAGGTCAAGAGTTTTCTTCAAGAAAGTATTGTAAACGAACATCATAAAGTAGTCGGTCAATATATCAATTATCGGATACATCTGCGTAAGAGTGATATGGAAAGAATAGCTTTTTTGGCGATCACCACCAAAGCATATAAAAGGCTTCAAAGCCTTCCACCTCTATTAGAATCCTTCGAAGAATGTAATATAAAACTCATCATTGTAGATATTGAAAAAAGAACAATTCAATCATGGATAAAATAAAAAAATACGAAAATATTATTGTTGATTATTTGGAAGATTATGTACAGGCACGTAGCCATAACCCCAATGAAAATGCCCCTAAATTCCATGTGATTGCAGACCCTAAAAGAAAACACTACCAACTCGTATGTATGGGTTGGGAGGATGACCAACAATATCATTCATGTTTGTTTCACATTGATATTATTGATGAAAAAGTATGGATTCAGAGAAATGTGACGGAAACATTAATTGCAAAAGATTTTGTGGATTTGGGTATTCCAAAACACGACATTGTATTAGGAGTCATTCATCCAAGCGAAAGAAAATATACCGAATACGCAGCCGCTTGATTAATATTGAATAAAAAATAAACGAATAACAACTAATTCTACTTCACTTAAAAATCATTCGATAACTTAATCCCAAGTTCCAATCCCCTTAACTCTCCCAAACCTCTAAGTCTGCCGATGGCAGAATATCCGGGATTTACTTTTTTATCTAAATCATCAAGCATTAGGTGTCCGTGATCGGGTCGCATAGGCATTCGATGGTCCGGTCGTCCTTGTTGTATTCGTTGCTTTTGTTCCTGAAGTAGTGATTTTATGATGTCGTACATATTTACGTCGCCTGTCAGATGGTCGGATTCATGAAAATTTCCGGCTTCATCTCTTTTCGTACTTCTTAGGTGAACGAAATTGATTCGATGTCCTAAGCGTTTGACTATGCCCGAAAGGTCGTTATCGGCTCGAACACCAAAAGAACCGGTACAAAAACACAATCCATTATGCTGACTGTCAAAGACTTCGATGAGTCGCTTGACATCGCTTTCAGTGCTAACCACCCGAGGCAAACCCAAAATAGGAAATGGCGGGTCGTCAGGATGAATCGCCATAAAAACGCCGGCATCCACAGCCGTCGGGATGATTTCTTTAAGAAATTCGAGCAAATTATTGCTTAATTCCTCCTTTCCAATGTTTTGATAAGCATCTAATACCGATTGAAAATTCTTTAAGGAATAGCCTTCTTCCGCACCGGGCAAACCTGCGATAATGTTCTTACAAAGAATGCTTTTTCGCGCTTCGCTCATCGTTTGAAAAAGGCTTTCGGCTGCTGCTATTTGTGCTGAGGAATAATCAGATTTTGCCTGCGGTCGCTTTAATAAAAATATATCGAAAAGAGCAAATTCGGTGGCATCAAATCGTAATGCTTTGGAGCCGTCGGGCATTTCATAGCTCAAATCGGTTCGTGTCCAATCCAGTACAGGCATGAAATTATAACAAATAATATCTATTCCTGCACGTCCAAGATTTTGAATACTTTGTTTATAATTTTCGATATACGCTTGGTAGTGACCGGTTCGCTTTTTAATATCTTCATGCACCGGCACACTTTCTACCACCGACCAACGCAGTCCGGCAGCTTCAATCGTTTTCTTACGTTTGTTTATTTCTTCTATCGTCCAAATTTGACCATTCGGAATATGATGCAATGCCGTCACGATACCCGTTGCGCCCGCCATTTTAATATGCGAAAGCGGCACAGCATCACTTGGACCAAACCAACGCCATGTTTGTTCTAAGCCGAGCTTTGTATTGTCAAATGTTGAAATCATATTAAATGTAAAATAATAAATTTAAAATGTAAAAGTGTTTGTAATATTTGAATAAAAAATTTTATTTTTTATTATTTATAATAAATTTAAAATCAAATAAATATGGCTCTATATGATTTAATTCACCTCCAACCATTTTTTAAAATCACTCACCTTCAAGCGACTGACAATAACTTTTTCGGAATATGGAATAGCTAAATGTAATAAAATTTTTCTATTTAAATAAGGTTCAAAAGAAGTGATAGCCTTTTTATAGATAAGCATTTGTCGGTTGATGCGGTAGAAGATTTTTGGATTACAAACGCTTTCAAAATAATCTAATTTTTTATACAATGGATGTTTTTTGCCATCATTTGTATAAACAAAAACCGTTTCATATTCGATGGAAAACAAGGCAATATCTTTAGTTTCAATCACAATAGACTTGTCACGATATTGAGTCAAAAAACGGTTTTGATAGGAAACAGCCGACTTGTTTGGTACATTAATTTGATGAATAATTTTATTTTCAATCGTACCAATCAGCTTTTTATACTTGGCTAATGCTTCGTGAATCGCTTTGTCTTTGAATGGTTTTAGGATGTAATCAATGCCATTGTTTTTAATCGCTTTTAGAGCAAATTCATCATAAGCCGTGCAGAATATAACAGGAAGAGCAAGATCAATATGTTTAAAAATTTCAAAACTATGCCCGTCCGCCAATTCAATATCTAAAAATATCAAGTCAATTATTGAAGCATTTTTTCGTAAAAAATGCACGGTTTCCTCAATAGATGCCAATAGCTTGACAACCGCAAAATCCGTATCTTGTTCAATCACTTCTTTGAGCAATTGAGCGGTATAATGTTCATCTTCTACAATTAAAATATTCATCGTTTTATTCTAAATCAATTTTAATTTTACGTCAAAAAAATCAGTCGTTTGCTGAATTTCAAGACCATTTTCGATGCCCAATAATTTATATCGTTGTCGAATATTCTCTAAGCCATGTCCTGACGATTTTTTTGATGTGAATTTGGGTTGAATATTATTACGAATAAGAATATAATTATTTTCAATGCTTTTTATTGAAATATGCAATGGTTTGGCAGCCGACATCGTATTATGTTTAAAACAATTTTCGGGGACAATTTGCAAGGCAAGTGTTGGAATAAAACGCTTTTGTAATGCCGTTTCAATCTCTATTTCAATCGTCAAGCCTGCCTGATTTCTACTTTGCATCAAAAACAAATAGGCTTCTAAAACTTCCATTTCTTTGGCGAGTTCAATCGTCGAATTTTCATTGTATTGAAGCGTTTGACGATAAAAATCAGATAAACTCACCACAAATTTTTCTGCCTCTTCGTGCTGATTTCGCACCATTATCCGCAAGGTATTAAACGTATTAAACAAAAAATGTGGGTCCACTTTTGAGCGTAAAGATTGCAATTGCGTTTTATAATTTTCAGCTTCGATTTGCTTTTTTTCGAGGGCTAATTTTGTGTTCTTCGATTGTGTGCGTAAGGTATATTGAATAATTAAAAATAAAGTCGTTACGACGGATAGTCGTATATATTGCCTACTTTTTATCATTTTGTCAGAGAATATATCAAACACTTCAATCGCCATATAAATCACTAAACACCAAAGCAAAATCGTAAGCAAAATACTTCCTGTTTTTTGACTTGGAAATAGGTTTGGTATTTTTTCTAATATATACCAAAGCACATAAAGAAATAGCGAAAACCTAATCCAAAGTCCGTAAAAATTGCTACTAACAAAGTCCGCCTCCGCCGTTAAACTTCGACTAACCAAACCCAATAAGGGCAAAAATATCGACAAGGCGATGGGTAGTAGGATATGTATTTTTTGCTTCATAGATGGCTAAAGATGCAAAAAACTGTTTAAAGATTATTGAAGAAAATTAGTGAAGTGAACATTTTTGGAGGTGAATTGAACACCCTGTTCACTTCACTTTCCCAAATGTTCACTTCACCCACTTTTGTCAAAATACCCACTTTTTTCACTACATCTTTGCATTATCAAATCTGATATTGACACATAATAGTTCACAATTTAAAAAAAATACAATGCAGAAATTACTTTCAAATCTGTTATATGACATAAAAATATCATTATTATCCATCATTTGTATAATCTTCTTTCTTGGAATAAATAAATTAGATGCTCAAAATATTGAAGCTATTAATCTGCCAAAACTTGCTTCTTCTTATTATATTTTTGTCGTACAAAAAGAGTTAAAATCAGAGTTAATAAAAAAAGTTTTAGACTATGACGATAAATATCAAAATTCTACATCCTTCGCACTTGTTGATGGAGATGATGCTAGCCCCGAAGGATTTAGAGACTCATTAAATCAACTCTTGAATACTAATTTTTCCATACCAAAACAATATTTATATTATGTAATAGTTGGAGACAATAATTTTTTTATAAAATATAATCAATTCAATACTGATATTTTTGCAGGGCAATATTTTTTACGAAATGATGTCAATTCCGCCAATTATGCTAAGGTGAAAAACTCCGATTTTTCAAATACAAGCATAAAATCCGTAGTAGATACACTTGGGAAATCTTATGTATTTACATACGAATTCGATATTATTAAACAAGAGACGGTGGATGAATTTTATGATAAAAGAGGAAATACCGGAATTGGTTTTAGTACCGGGTTTATTATTCCTACTGTAAAAAATTCCGATAGTAATGTCCCTAATTCTCTATTTTCTTATTCCATAACCGGCTTTAGAAAATTTAATCAGAAGTTCGAATTGTGGAGTTCCTTGAATTTAAGTTTTAAAATTCCGAACCCAAAAAAAATCATCCGAAATAGTGTTCGAGGTCAGCTTGATATTAATTCAATTATTTCCGGCATTGACCAGGAAATAAATTTGGATGTAGATATAAATGGTCATGCCTTTCTAAATGCGATAATGGAAAGTCGTTATTTTTTAACTAGAAAATATTTTCAACCTTATGTAGGCATAGGACTTTCATTTACCAATTATACTAATATCAATGCTAGTATTGATACACTCATTACTATTAATGATAGTACTTTTTCTAACGGTGGGGCTGGTAACTTTGGTGGATTTGATATAGGAGATGGAAGTTTTTTAGATGATAGATTAAATATCAAAAAAATTAGTATTCCACTTTCTTTTGGACTGCAAAGAAATATGGGGGCTAAATGGATTTTCGATTTAAATATAAAGTATGACTTAGATTTAAAATCATTAAATGAGAACAAAGTCTCCATGAACAATCTCAATATGGGCGTGAGTTTTGTTAAAAGATTCGTGGGAAAAAGAAAAGTCTATTATAATTATATTCGATTTAGCGATTAGTAAATAATTCATTTCATTATTTATCAAGACTTTAAGTAGTTGGACAAAAATAAACTAACAATATTTTGAACCACTAAGGAACTAAGGGTCACTAAGACCGAACTAACGAAGTGAAAAAATAGAACATGAAATATTGATAATCAAAATTTTATAAAAAAAATAATCTATGCATTAGTTCGACCTTAGTGTTCCTTAGTTCCTTAGTGGTGAAAGTTATTAGTTTATTTTTGTCTCATTACTTACATGAGAAAAAGGCAAAATGAATGTGACATTAATCTATGATTTTTGATGTTTGTTCACTTCAACTTCCGAAATGTTCACTTCACCTACTTCTGCCGGAATAAGTCATTTTTTGCTCACATCTTTGCATCATTATTTCACTTAAAACATTCATAAAAAGAAGTATCTAATGACAAGCAATTTATTGAAAAAATGCTGTTGGCTGTTGTTGCTTTGCGGTTGCACTATAAGCACATTCGCACAAGAAAAATTTACGCTCAGTGGCTATTTAAAAGACAGCGACACCGGTGAAACACTTATTGGTGCGTCTGTATTCATACAAGAATTAGGCACAGGTACGACTTCCAATGAATATGGTTTCTACTCCATTTCCATTCCTGAAGGCACTTATACGATAGATTTTACATACATTGGTTTTTCCACCAAAACGGAGACCATTAGTTTGACAGAAAACATCAAATTGGATATCGAAATGGGCGAAAATACGGAAGATTTGATGGAAGTAGTCGTCACCTCCAAAGTCGAAGATAGGAATGTTTCTGACCTCCAAATGAGTGTCAATAAATTGGATGTCTCAACGATTAAGAAAATTCCATCCTTGCTCGGAGAGGTCGAAATTATTCGGAGCTTACAGCTACTGCCGGGCGTAAGTACAGTCGGGGAAGGCGCAACGGGTTTCAACGTGCGTGGAGGTAGCATTGACCAAAATCTGGTCTTGTTGGACGAAGCACCTGTTTATAATTCTTCGCATTTATTGGGCTTCTTTTCCGTTTTCAATCCCGATGCAGTCAAAGATGTGCAATTATACAAAGGAGGGATTCCATCACGATTTGGAGGACGTTTATCGTCTATTTTGGATGTACGAATGAAAGAAGGCAATAACAAAAAACTATCCTTATCGGGCGGAATTGGAACAATTTTCAGCCGTTTGTCGCTCGAAGCACCGATTATCAAAGATAAAGCGTCTTTTATTGTGGCGGCGCGACGCTCATACATTGATGTGTTGGCTAAACCATTTTTGACAGATGGTTTGGATAATAGTATCTTGAATTTTTACGATATAACGGTCAAAACCAATTATAATATCAACGACAAAAATAGAGTTTTCCTTTCGGGATATTTGGGGCGCGATAATTTTGGTTTCGGAGATAATGCCGGTTTCAATTGGGGAAATAAGACGGCAACTGTCCGTTGGAATCACTTGTTTAGTGACAAACTATTTTCCAATCTGACACTTTTTTATAGCAATTATGATTACCAAATTAATTTTGGTGGAAGTTCAGATAACAGTTTCAATTGGGATGCAAAAATTATCAATTACAGCGCAAAACCGGAGTTCACTTATTATATTTCACCGACCAATGTTTTAAGGTTTGGCGGACAAGGTATTGTTTATGAATTTGAACCCGGTAACGCAACCGGAGTGAGTGAAAACGGAACAACGGATTTGAGTTTGGCAAAACAATACGCCATAGAAAGCGCGGTTTATGTAGAAAATAAATTGACATTCGGCAAATTTGAAACCAATTACGGATTTCGCTTGTCGTATTTCAACTACACAGGCGCAGGCAATGCTTATGAATATGGCGACGCGCCCGCCGGAACCCGTCGCCCGGTGACCAATATCACGAGTTTTAATCAATGGGAATCCATCAAAACTTATGCAAATCTCGAACCTCGCCTCGCCCTCAAATACCAAATCAACAAAGATAAATCCTTGAAAGCCAGCTATATGCGAACGGCTCAATACATTCACCTCGTATCGAACACCACCGCTTCTACGCCTGTAGATGTCTGGACACCGAGTACCAATAATATCAAACCACAGTTGGCTGACCAGTACGCAATTGGCTATTTTCAAAACTTGAAAGACAACGCTTACGAAATTTCAGCCGAAACTTATTATAAAAAAATGGACAATCTGTTGGATTATATTATTGCGCCAAGTCCGGAATTATTGCTCAATGAATTTTTGGAAGGCGATATACTCGCAGGCGATGGTCGAGCCTATGGTTTGGAGTTGATGTTGAAGAAAAACAAGGGGAAATTTACAGGCTGGTTGAGCTACACGCTGGCACGAACGGAGTTGAAAGTAGAAGGCATTAACAAGGACGAATGGTATCCTTCACGATTTGACCAAACGCATAATTTGAGTTTAACCGGTTTCTATCAAGCCTCCAAACGCTTGTCGCTTTCTGCCAATTTCGCTTACATTTCGGGTGCGCCTGTCACCTTTGCCAATGGCGGTTATTATCAGCAAGGCTACTACATTCCGCACAATTCGGAGGAAACTCGTAATAATTCACGCATTCCCGCTTATCACCGCGCTGACGTTTCAGCCACCTTGGAAGGAAAGAAAAACGAAGAACATCGCTGGAAAGGTCGTTGGGTTTTTTCGGTGTACAATTTATATAATCGCCGCAACGCATTTTCAGTTTATCAAAGACAAGATAATAACCGAACTGCGATAGGTGCGCCCGTTTCTACCTCCGCTTATCAGTTGTCGGTCATCGGTAGTATTGTTCCGGCAATTGCGTATAATTTTGAATTTTAAACGTAGTCCGCAGCTTACAGTCCGCAGTCCGCAGATATACGCGAGGACAGGTCGATTTAGCTATATTTCGATAGCAAAGAACCTTAGTTTTCACGTTAAGTGCCGATAGCTATCGGCAGACTGCGGACTGATAACTGCCGACCTAAAGTTACAAATCACTTTAAAAAATACAATCATGACAATCAAATCAATTATAAAATATAGCTTTTTATTTCCCATTTTCATTTTAACAATAAGCGGTTGCGAAGACGCTATTGACATTGATGTAGAGCCACTGACCGAACAACTGGTCGTAGATGCCTGGCTGACCAATCAAGTCGGTCCGCAAACCATCAAATTGTCCATGTCACAGCCCTATTTTGACAATACCTTAGCTGAAGGATTGAGCGGTGCAGTGGTGACAGTGACGAGTAGTAGTGGAACTGTTTTTGAATTTGAAGAAACGGAAAACGGCAACTATGTTTGGACACCCATAGCAAACGAAACTATCGGAGAAGTGGGAACGGATTACGGTTTACAAATTAGGGTAGATGGACAAAATTACGGCTCAATTTCTACCATGAATCGCGTGCCTTCTGTTGATTCCATCACCTATGAAGTTCGGGGCGACGAAACCTTTGGCGCAAATGGTGTCTATGCCGAGTTTTTTGCCCGCGACCCGCTTGGTGTTGGCGATACGTATTGGGTAAAGACTTTTAAAAATGGCGTTTTTCTCAATAAACCCGATGAAATTAGTTTGGCTTTTGATGCCGGTTTTTCGGAAGGTGGTCAGGTAGATGGACAGATTTTTATTACACCAATCCGCCAATCTATCAACCGTATTGCCGATATGGATACAGAGGACAGTCGCGATGTAGCCCCTTGGGATGTAGGGGATGAAATCCGAGTAGAATTACATGCCATCAATAATGACGCTTTTTACTTTTTGACTTCAACTCAACAGCAAATAACAAACGGTAACAACGGTATTTTTTCTGAACCGATTATCAATACAAGGGGCAATATTTTTCGGGAAGATGGCGAGCAAGTGCTGGGCATGTTCAATGTGTCGGCAGTCTCAGCAATGGCGGTGGTCGTTGATTAGTATTAAGGGAACAGGAAGAAAATAATGTAAAATAATAAATGTAAAATGTAAAAGTTGTAGTATCCCATCATTCGTCGGGACAGGCGCGAGTGGACGCGAGACACGCTCTATTTTGTTGTTTTTTAATTTTTTAAATAATAAAAAAACGTAAATATTTCGTACACGTACTACATCCCGATAGCTATCGGGATTTACATTTTACATTTATTATTTTACATTTTTTATCCTATCAATTGTAAAACGCCTTTAATCCCAATCGCAGAAGTAAAAATTGAAAACGCCAATATTAATAATAAAATCATATTGGTCGCCATGCTAAATTTATACTTTTCCATTAAATCTTTCCGATTACCCAAATACATTATACAAACTACAGTTGCTGGTAATATGACCGCATTGAATGCTTGTGAAACAATCATTATAAATACAGGACGTGCATCAAAAATAGGAACGACAAGCCCTAATAATGAAATGAAAAATACCATAATTCTGTATTTTGACAATTTCATATTTCGAGGCGATTCATTATAATCACAAAGTAGCCAGGGCAACATTAGTACGTTTGGAAACTGCGAAGAAACACCTGCCGCAATAATCCCAAAGGCAAATATGGCAACCGCCATTTTACCCGCTATCGGCTCCAATAAATCTATCATCTGCGAAGCCTTTGTCAATCCCAAACCCTCCGTATAAAGCGTTCCTGCCGCCGCTGCCATAATCGACATGCTGATTATAAACATCAATACGACAGAAACAATCGCATCCCTTCGTTGTGTTTGCTCATCCTTTATTGTCCATCCGGCTTCTTTTACCAAAGTCGTTCTGATGATAAATAAACCGGAAAATACCGTCGTTCCAACCATAGAAGCGATGACCAAAAAAGGTCCTTTTCCCTGCGATTCGGGAACGTTTGGAACATTTGGTAGGAGTCCGCTCAATATGTCAGAGGGTGGCGGCATTAGAATAAAAAAGTTAGCCAAAAAACACAGCGACATCACCGCAACAATCACCGCCAATGCCCGTTCAAAAAATTGAGTTTCACCATTCCAAAAAATAAAATACACCAAAGCAATATAAAATGCCGCAAAATAAATTGGGGCAATTCCACCCGCAATAAACGATTTAGACCACACATGAGAAATGTCCGCTACGATTCCCATTACGCCCATCACGCTGCCCATTACGCCTGTGGTCAGTGCGACGATAAAAAATATTCCAACCGCAGGATGAATGTGTTTTTTAAAGGCTTCCAATGCCGTTTCACCGGTCACCATCGTATAGCGACTGTATAGATTTATCATAAAATAAGTCGCCAAACACGAAGCCACAATCGTCCACAAAAGGGACATCCCGTAAGTTGCCCCGGCTTTCGCCATAGCTGTCACGCTACCTGTACCAATGTTGAATCCCAAAAGAAAAATCCCAGGTAAAAAAAGCGCAAGTCCTTTGGTGATTTTGGTTTTTATATTCGTCATTTTTATTAAATTATGGTGATTGGGAATTGGGGAATTGGGGAATTAGGTAACTGGGGAATTGGGGAATTAGGTGATTGAGGAATTGGGCTAATGTATTGATTTTTAGTTAAATAAGAATTAAAGTAAAAATAATATTATGTTAACAATTTGACAATCAAAATCTTACCCTAATTCCCCAGTTACCCAATTCTCCTAATTCCCCAGTTACCCAATTACCAATCAAACACCACTAAAGGCACTAAACCCACCATCAATGGGAATAACAATTCCGGTCACAAATTTTGATGCGTCGGAACATAAATAATGGATAGCTCCATTGAGTTCATCCGTATTTCCAAAACGGTTCATGGGTGTATTTTGAATAATGGTATTGCCTCTGTCGGTGTAGCTGCCGTCTTCATTGGTCAATAAGGCTCTATTCTGATTGCCGATAAAAAAACCGGGCGCGATGGCATTGACACGCATACCATCCCCATATTTTTGAGCCAACTCAACCGCCATCCATTTTGTAAAATTATCTATGGCAGCTTTAGAGGCAGAATAGCCCATGACTCTGGTAATCGCTCTATCCGAAGCCATAGAAGATATATTTATAATAATTCCTTGTTTATGTTTAGCCATTTTTTCACCAAAAATCAAAGAAGGAATAATACTTCCAAACAAATTTAAATCAATCACTTGTTTGAATTGTGCGACATCTACATCAAATACAGATTCATTCGGACCCACCGTTGCACCGGGTTTGTTTCCTCCCGCCGCATTGATTAAAGCATCTATTTTACCATAAGTCTCCATGATTTTTTCTGCGGCTGACTGAAGGCTTTTTTCCTCCACCACATTACACACATAACCTTCCACTTTTTTGCTGATTTTTTTCAAACTATCAATAGCCGCCAAAAGAGGTTTTTCTTTATAATGCAGTAAAATGACGCTCGCATTATTTTCTAATAAATATTTGGCGATTTCGCCTCCAAGAACACCACAACCGCCCGTTAGAACGATTGTTTTATGTTCTAAATTAAATAAATTCATTATTGGTATTTTGAAATGTAAAATGTAAAAGTGCTTGTAGTACGTGTAATGTCACTAAATTAAGTAATTTTCATTTTAACTTTATTAAAAAACAAATACATAATTATGGTAGTTTTTTATAGCCGCATAGCGACGACACTATTTGTAACCATGACTAACCTTCACCTCATTAGCCGCATAGCGGCGGCACTCTTAAAACTCTCAAATTGAGGGCGTTAAGGGTGTCGGCGCTATGCGTCTTTTGAAGTTGGGGGAACATTCGTGTTACAAATAGTGCCACCGCTATGCGGCTACAAATTCAATGTAAATATTTCCATTCAGTATGATTATAAATTTATTTTTTATTAAAATAAACTTCAAAATCGCTATAAAATATTAAAAATCAAATAAATACAAAAGAAGTGCGTTCGCCTCGCGTTCTACAACTTTTACATTTTAAATTTATTTATAAAAACAACTTCTACGCACTCGGCGGATAGCAAAGCAAGATTTTCGATGCACTTTTAGACGTGAAGGTAAGTTCTGAAATGGCTGCCGAAATAAATATTTCATCACCTTGTGCATACTCGTAGGCTTTTCCATTGCAGTTGATGAACCCATCGCCGGAATAAATAACAGCGACATAAAAAGAAGCATCATTTTTATAAGTATAACTTCCATCTAAAAGCAACTCATTCAGACCGAAACAATTGGTATGTTTTTTATTAAATAAAGTCCTGAAGGTATATTCATCAGAGCTTTCTAAAACTTCCGGTGTAATTTTCCAATTTTCCAATGCTTCGTCTAAGGTATAGGTATCGTAATGAAAACATTCGAGCATTTTTGCTTCGCCTACGCCTTGATGAATTAATTCAGGACCAATTTTTAAACCATTAGGCGTTGTTTTTTCTACACGCATCGTGTAGTCGGTTGGCTCTTGCACCTCCATTAAAAAGCAACCCGAACCGATAGCATGTGGTACACCGCCATAAATCATAAAAGCATCACCGGGTTTTACTTCAATTTTATGCAAGCAATCCAACATGCCTTGAATGTTTTGATGCTCAAAGTGCTTTCTCCATATTTCTTTGGTTACGTGTTTTTTGAATCCCATATAAACGACACTTTTTTCGCCATCTATCTCACGAGTATTCAATACGTACCACGATTCTGTTTTGCCAAATGCTGAATTAAATACCGTTCTTGCATACTCCTTATCAGGGTGTACCTGAACGGTTAATCGCTCTAAAGAATCCAACATTTTAATCAAAACACCTGTTGTACCGTACTTTTTTGCCAGTGCTTTTCCTAAGTATAATTCTGCATTAGAATTGATTAAATCCTTTAGCGATAAAACGCCGTCTTCGGTTTCTATGAGCGATAATCCTTCATGTTCAGGTCTGTTGTTGCCTCGTGCCGTAATGGTTGACATAATCCATTCTTCAGGCATACTTCCGTCCGTTTCGGGCATCGTTTTTTTCCATCTATCAATCAAAGCACCACCTTCATAGGTTCTCCAAACTCTATTTGAAAGCTGTTTTAAAGGAATATATGCATGCTTTTCTAAATGTTCACTCATTTTATTTTATTTAAACGATACTTAAGCAATTTTAGGCTGACTAATAAAGGTACACTCTTTTGGTTGATTTTTAAATTAAATTGGGGGCAGGCAATTAGAAACAATAAATTATGTGGGAGTACTAAAAAAACAGAATTAGCCATTAATTGGGCAAACATGACAAATTTTAATTTTTTATAAAACACTGACAAACAAAGTCTATGAGGTTTTCAGAATCTCATAGGTTTCCATCTGTCCAATTAATGGTCAATTCTGAAAAAAAAATAAACAATCCATTTATGAACTATTCACAGAAAGACATGGTACATTGCAGCTTGGTAGGGGTAATAATATAATATCTCGCCTCTTTACAATTAGTAACGAGCTAATAAGTGGGTGGACTGAACTAAGCGACACTTTTAATTATGATAATTCATTGAAAATGAATTACTTATTTAAACTTAAACTTTCCCGACAACTGTACGGGATAAACTTGTACTTCCACTTAATAGGTTTAATCGTTACTTATAATAATTTAATATGAATAACGGAACAGTAAAATTTTTCAATGAAGGTAAAGGATTCGGATTCATTTCACCGGACGATGGTGGAAAAGATATCTTTGTCCATGTAAATGGATTAAACGGTACTAGAATCACCGAAGGAGACAAGGTCTCTTATGATGTTGAGGAAGGAAAAAAAGGATTGAATGCAGTGAATGTCTCTTTGACATAAATTGAATTTCAATTTCCATATTTCTGATTATTGGAAGATATATATCTAAAAAATGGACGAATAACAACCGTTATTCGTCCATTTTTTTTCTGTACCGACGACTTCAGCCGTCGCAAAAATCAATTAATACCCCATATTCTGCACCAACTTAGAACTCGCCGCCAGTGCATTCACCGGAATCGGATACAAGCGTCTAAATGGTTCGCTTGCCGGTTTCTCTGTCCACGCATCACCGAATTTTCCAAAGCGAATCAGGTCGGTACGACGATGTGATTCCCAATAAAACTCAAATCCGCGCTCTGCCAACAAGCCATCCAAATCCAAACTACTCAAGATCGGCGCACCTCGCGCAGCGCGTAATTCGTTGACATCAGCTAATGCGCCTCCGGCATCGCCATTACGCATTTTCGCCTCTGCACGCATGAGATAGACATCCGCAAGACGCAACAACACAGGATTGATATTGGTGTCCCAACGTCCCGGTCCGGGTGTATCATATTCGTATTTGAACACTCGCGCACCAGACCACTGATTAGAGGTCAGCTCCACTTCTTTTGAATAATCAACCGTTTGATTATCTCGCAAAAAGTTCTTCAATTCTTCGATAATTAATTTGCCGTCTGCATCGCGTTTGAATGTACCACCTTCCGTTGGTGTCACGCCATCTGCATCCACAGGAACGGGTCCGTGCTGTACACCAACTTGAATACCCCGATTGAGTTTATAATCTGCCGGGTCAAGCGTACCGGGCTGATTCGGATAATTTTCCTCAAAATAACGCGGGTCAGCCGTATCCCATGAATCCACAAATTCGGGCAGCGTACAGAAGCCATTCCAACCTCTGAAACTCCCTGCATCGCCCGCAAATTGTGCTTGACTCATCACCATCGCCGTAAATGCGCGGTTGCAAGTCAGCCCCGCTTCGCAATTCGCCACCAAAATCAACTCGTCAGACGCACTATTCGCATCACTATCGCCATCAAAAAGGCGGAAAAAATCATTCGCCAGCGTGTAACCACCATTATTAATCAGGTCATCCGAAATCTCAATGACCTTCGCCATATCCGACGAAGCAAAATCAAAACTCCCCACATAACGGTCTTGATACACCGCTTTATTCAGGTAAATTCGCGCCATCAATGCCTGTGCCGCACCTTGCGAAAACAGTTGCCCCGACTTAGCATCATCCTTGCCACGTAGCGCAGGCATCGCCGCTTCCAAAAGGCTAATCATTTCATCTACCGCAGCCGTTCCGGTCAAGACGGTATTCTCCCCTGTGGCAAGATTGATATATGGAATTTGACCATACAAATCAAAAATCGCCCACATATAAAATGCCAACATCCCTTGCACTTCCGCACGTCGCGGTGCAATCGCAGGATTATCCAATGCCGCAGGTGTGTCGAAAGCATCCAAAACCTCCAAAGCCGCCGCAATACCACCTTGCAGCATCGTCCAAACATTCGCCACATCAGGCGGGTCGGTGGCAGTCCATGCGTGTGTATGCAGGCTCACATAACGTCCGCCGTCAAACCAATCGCTCGTCGTACCATCGGTGCGAAAACGGGTTGGTGTCATCGAAATATCCGACGCAGATTCCTGTAAATTAAAGAAATTACGCTCTGTAAAATTCGGTATCAACTCGGCATAGACCGCCGCTACCAAATTGTCCAGAAATTCAGGGGTCGGGTCATCGAGCAACTCCCCGATGTCATCCACCTGTACCTCATCAAATACGTTCTCCTCCAAATCAGCGCAGCCGAAAACGAGAAACATGATGAGTAATAGATATATTTTATTTTTCATTTTTTTTATTTTTTGGTGAATGGTAATTGGTGATTAGTGATTGGTTTTTCGTTACTGTACTGACGGCTTTAGCCGTCAAGTGTTCGCCCTGCGACGGCTAAAGTCGTCGGTACGAGGGCTTGAAATTCAAGGTGCATTAGCACCGACACCCTTTGTAACAGGCATCTAACACAACATCATTGAGTAGCGTAGCTACGGCACCCTCTACTACACATTTTAATGGTGACGACGCTATGCGCCTTATGAGTTTTTTTGAGATACTTGTTACAAAGGGTGTCAGCGCGATGCGCTTTTTTATGACGATTATTTTTATTTTTATTTAAAAATATTATTATATATAAATTTATTAAAAAAAACAAATTCATCATAATTATTTATAATAAAACTCGCATAAAATATTATTAATGAATTTATTAAAAAATAATTTTAAATTTATACAAAATAAAAATAATTATAATTTTAAATAACAAAAATAAAAACCAATCACTATTCACTAACTGGACTTTGGACATTGGGGAATTAGGAAATTTGGTATTAGGTAAATTGTTTTTTATCAAATAATTATAAAATTTAATTAATTGAATATTTATTACCTTAATAAAAATTAAATAACTGATAATCAATTACTTATGATTTAAACCCGAATTTCCCAGTTACCTAATTTCCAAAATGTCCAAAGTCCAGTCACTAATCACCAATCACTAAATTAAAATTCAACATTTACACCAACTAAAAACGTTCTCGCACGTGGGTATGCGGCAAAATCAATTCCATAGGAAAGGTTGCCACCAACGGCGAGAGGTGTATCAACTTCCGGGTCGTAACCTGTATAATTGGTCATTACAAATAGGTTTTGACCTGTAACATACAGACGTGCTTTACGCACCCAATTTTGTTCGCCCATTGGTATATTATAGCCGAGCGTGAGATTATTTAGGCGTAAAAATGCCCCATCTTCCAAGAAGAAACTTGACGCTCCGGGCGCAATCATACTTGCGTCTGCGATGCGTTGTGAGACATTTCCACCAAAATTATTCAAGAAATTATCTGTCGCATTATAAATTTTATTCCCTGAAACACCTGACAAATTAAAAGATAAATCCGCACCACCAAAGCGCAAATAATTATTGATACCATACACAAAATTCGGAATACCCGAACCTAAAATTTCGCGTTCCGTAGAAGTACCATCACCATTATCCACAGGTAAAAAGAAAGAACCGAGCGATTCGCCGTCGCGGATAATTTGAGTTAAAGTTCCATTTATTGACCTGCCACTTAATACGCCTGTAAAAATCTCCCGACCATCGGGCAAAGACACTTCATTCGACGTGAATGTACCATTCACATCAATATTCCAAGTCAAACTTGAGTTATTGACAAGTTGGCTTCCTAAGTAAATCTCAACACCGCTGTTTTTGATTTCACCGGGTAGATTGACCCATTTTTGTGACACCGCCGGAGGCTCTGAATCAACCAAAAGCAAGGGGTCGGTATTGACCTTATTGAAATAATCAATGTTACCGTAGAATTTATTATCCGCTAATACAAAATCAATACCTACGTTGAATTGCGTACTCACTTCCCACTTCAAATCCGGGTTGGCTTCGCGTACACGCGAGATACCCGTTTGAGTAACTTGGAAAGTTTCCTGCGTAGCTTTATTCGGAATTTCTTGGTTGCCCGTTTGTCCCCAACCTACACGAAGGCGAAGGTCTTGCAAGGCATCCAAACCTAAATTTTTATTGATGCGCCAAGCGGCAGAAATGGCAGGAAAATATCCCCAACGATTGTTCTCACCAAACTTCGACGAACCATCACCACGCATCGAAGCGGTCAGGAAGTAAGTATCATCAAAGGAGTAATTGACACGCCCAAACACTGATTCCAGCTTGTTTTGTTCGCGTGTACCGTTTGGATTAGTGGCATCGCCTGCGGCGGAGAGAATGTTAATTGCATTGCCCGGGTCGTCGGAAGCATTGATGCTTGGTACGAGAAAATTACTCGCCGCCAAACCGAAACTATTTGAATTAAATTCTTGGAAAGCATGACCCGCCAACAGATTTATTTTGCTTTTTCCTTGTAAAACATCGTAGGTCAAAAAGTTTTCAACCATGACATTTGTCGCGTCTATCGTAGCAAAACTATATGAGCCATTATTGATATTAATACCTTCTAAATTATTGGGCGAAAGTTCTTGTTCGCGTGCTGCATTAGAACGGTCAATACCGAGATTCATCTGATATTTCAAACCATCAACAATGCGTAAAGAAGGAGAAATACTTGCCAACAAACGGTCTGTTTTTGTGACATCGTTCCAAGCATCCAAATAGCCGACTGCATTGGTTGGTCCGGCTGAATAATTACCGTTTGCATCAAAAATCGGACGTGCCGGGTCGCCTGCAAGGGCATTGGTAATCAATTCGCCGTCAGTGTCTGCAATATCAGAGCGCGGCACACCATTATCTACGACATGACTACCGATAAAATTCATATCCAATCGCAAGCGACTGTCGGGCAGCGCGAAAACCGTAGAATTAAGCCTTGCCGTATAGCGACTCAATGCACTTTTTTGAATCACGCCTTCTTGGTCAAGATAGCTCAATGAAGCGCGATAATTCGCTTTTTCGCTACCACCCGAATAGGCAAGATTATGATTGTGTGATAAGGCACTTCTCGTAATTTCGTCCTGCCAATCCGTTCCCGAACCAACTCCAACGACATCAATTTTCTTCGCCAAACTTGATGTGCCGACATAGCCATTATAGCTCACCCTGCCATCGCCATAAGCACCTTTTTTTGTTGTAATCAAAATCACACCATTCGAGCCGCGCGAGCCATAAATCGCTGTGGCAGAGGCATCTTTGAGTACATCAATCGACTGAATATCGTCAGGATTGAGGAAGTTGAGCGGATTTTTGGCGGAGGCGATATTGCCGGCATTACTGCCTACTAAGTTAGCACTTCCGGGCGTAATCGGGTCATTATTCAATGCCACACCGTCGATAACATACAAGGGACTATTGCCACTTCGCAGCGACCCCGCACCACGTATTGAGACATTAATTCCTGCGCCCGGCTCACCACTCGACGAGGTAATCCGCACACCCGGAATCTTGGCTTGTAGCAATTGTTCGGGCGAGGAAATGACTCCCAAATTGAATTGGTCGGCATCCAGCGAAGTAATCGCGCCTGTGACTTCGGTACGCTTTTGCGTGGCATAACCCACCACGACGACTTCATCTAAAATTGAACCTTCGTTCAGCGCGACATTGAGTGCAGTGCTGCCATTCAATGCGACTTCTTGTTCTTGAAAGCCGACGTAAGAGACTATCAAAACAGCCGTATTTGCATCAGGTACAGTCAGTTGAAAATTACCATCTAAATCGGTGGTCGTACCTTTGTTGCCATCCTTCAGGAAGACGGTTGCGCCTATAAGCGGTTCGCCATCTTCGGCAAGTATTTTACCCGTCACCTGTGTTTGTGCTTGGACGATTCCCGCTGTCAAGACACACATTAGCGCGAGCAAAAGCCGCCGTTTGAGGTGTACTTTTGTTCGTAAAATGTTCTTCATAATTTGTGTTTGTGAATATGTATCAAGTTCAAATTCAAGCGTCAAGTTCAAGTTCAATAATTCATTTACTTATCAATGAAATTTAAATATTGAAGATGTCGCTTGTTTTGTTTGTACGCTTATTTTTTCAAAATAAATTTTATATTTTTTTACATTGTAATACTAATAATTTTTTTGTAAAAAAAATATAATTTTAAATAATTATTTGTGAATAATAAGAAAAATTAGCGGAATATTCGGTCGGAATATTGAACTTATGGAATGATATTTTTCGCTGTATTTTGTATGGAGCTATTTTTAGAGTTATGACTGATTTTTGCATTATAATTTTTTTAATATTATTAAAATACAAAAGTTGAATGATGAGCGTGAATTTTGAATAAATGAGCATCAAAGACGATTCATTTATTCAAAATCCACTCATACATACATCAATACGGGTGCATCTCAAATTGTCGCATATAGAAAAACGCAAAGTATTGTTGTTGTCTTTCACGCAGAGGGCGCAGAGAACGCAGAGTATTGATTATCAGCCCTCTGCGTTCTCTGCGAACTCTGCGTGAAACAATTAATAAAAAT
>CALIZI010000247.1 GCA_938028705.1 uncultured Saprospiraceae bacterium
GCCAAAGTTGCCCTATTAGCCTAATGAAGGAAAACGAATGAGCATGATTTCAAGGAGTCACCTCCATGTGGTCACGTAACATCAACTTAGGCAAATAAAAGAAAACTTATTCGGAGGGGAGCAACAGAGCTTTTGTGCGGCACGCAGAGTGTTGATTATCAGTCCTCTGCGTTCTCTGCGAACTCTGCGTGAGATGCACTGACAATACTTAGCATTATTTCACACGCGACAATTTGGGCTGCACCCCATATTTCCGCACCTTGATTGAGCAAAAAATAAATCGCATCTTGGTAGTTTATTTATTGTGAGTTCCCTAATCAACTTCATAAACTTTACAAACTCTGTAAACTATCCAACTAATTACAAAAAAATTTGTACTTTCGCCTGTCACTAAACAGAAAATATTGTGCAAGCAGTCAAATTTAATTGGACAACCAAAGATAAACTAAATATCCATGCCGTAAATTGGCAACCGGAGGGCGAAGTCAAAGCGGTCATTGCTTTGGTACATGGCTTTGCCGAACATTGTGGACGCTATCAGCACGTTGCCGATTTTTTTGGGCGCGATAGCTATGCTATGGTCGGTTATGACCGCCGCGGACATGGCAAATCCGACGGTAAACGCGGACATACGACCAATTATGAGGCGTTTTTGGAAGAAATTGACCAGCTACTCGACTATGTGGGTAAGCGATATCCGGGCAAGCCCGTTATTCTTTATGGGCATAGTATGGGTGGCAATCTAGTGCTATCTTATATGTTGCGTCGTCAGCCCAAGTTGAGGGCAATTGTAGCCACTGCCCCTTGGATTCGCTTGGCATTTGAGCCATCGGCGGCTTTGGTGACTATCGGCAAGTTGACGCGGCGACTGATGCCCACTTTTACACAAAGCAACCAGTTGAATGCCGGACATTTGTCACGCGATGCTTCAGTCGGCGAAACCTATATTGCCGACCCGCTTGTACACAATAAAATCACCTCTGCCACAGGTATCGAAATGCTCGAATCCTGTGATTGGCTGCTTGCCAATGCAGGAGAAGTTCCTGCCCCTTTGCTTGTGATGCACGGTACAGGCGACCAGATTATTTCGATAGAAGGTACACGCGATTTCTTAAAAAAATCAAGTGGTAATATTACTTTCAAAGAATGGGAAGGTGCATACCACGAAATTCATAATGAAACCAATAAAGAAGAAGTGCTGCAATACACACTGGACTGGATGAATGGAATAGTGATTAGTTAAATCGTTGATAGATAGTCTTTTAAATGTAAAATGTAAAATAATAAATGTAAAATGTAAAAGTGTCGATAGGACGTGTTTTATTTTTTTTATGATAAAAATTAATTTTTATAGAAAATATACACATTGAATTTACTTACATTTCAATAATATATTTTATAAATATCTGATTAGCTCATCAACTTCAAAAACAAGAAATGCAAACAGCAAAAGAATTACTAAAAAATGTAGAAGGTCAATACGACCCTTCAAAAGTACCGGATGCCGATACTGTATTTCATTTTATGCTATCCGGTGAAAAGGGCGGGAACTTTACCGTAGTGGTCAAAGACGAGGC
Source organism: uncultured Saprospiraceae bacterium (assembly GCA_938028705.1). GTDB lineage: Bacteria > Bacteroidota > Bacteroidia > Chitinophagales > Saprospiraceae > JAHDEO01. Next base: position 1,578 of record CALIZI010000247.1, read on the forward strand.
TTGTAAAATTACAGAAGGTTTGAGTGGTGAGGCGAAGTGTATCGTAAAAAGTACAGATGAAGTATTTGAGCAGGTGATGACCGGAAAGATGAACCCGACTATGGCAGTCATGGGCGGTAAACTCAAAATCAGTAATATCGGCGAAATGATGAAATTCGCCAAACCATTCGGCTTGATGTGATAATTTGATAATGTTGAAATGCGATAATGGTTGTAATGCGATAATGCTGAAATGCGATAATGTTGAAATGTATTTCATTATCGCATTTCAGCATTATCGCATTTCAACATTATTACTCATTTACTTAACTGACAATTTGTTTTATCCTGATAATCAAGGTTTTCTTGTAACATTCGGGTGATTTTTTTATCCCATTTTGCTTGTTCAACCTTATTGATGCTGTGGTGCGTATCGTGGTCATACTCTTTTTGCATTTTCACCAAAGCCTTCCAATTTGTTTCATATATTTTATCGGATTTTTCTTGCAGATTATGCACTGTAATATTTGATTCTGCAAATTGTTTACGCATCTTTCGGGCATAGGCTTCCGCCAAATCAAAATGTAGTTGTTCGTGTCGCAACAAGTAATCGTTACCGATGGCAGGTTTTTTCACCCACGATTTATTAGGCACAAAATTACAAGTCACCACAAATTCTACTTTTCCATGTTCAATATTTATATCAAAACCAACTTCATAATTGGTTCGGGCTTGGTGGTTGGTTCGTGTATCGGGTTTGCCTTTGAAGTCGCGCCATTCAAGTTCTTGTCCGGCACACCAACGTATCGTTGAAGTCTTATCTGTTTCGGTAGAAGGGATCTTAGTATTTTGAAAAGCTAAAAAGCTACCTATCAATACAGTAGAAAATACAGCAATTATTAACTTCATAACAAGGATATTGTTGAGTTGAAAATTCCAAAAAACAAATTCTAAATTCCAATTTAGATATATTTCACACTATATGAGCAAAAACCTTTCCTATTTTAAAATGTGCTGATGTGCTGATGTGTTGATGTAAATTTCATGCTTGTATATTTTGTTACTCTACACTCTCCCACTCTATACTCTTTCACTCTACACTCTCCCACTCAATTCCTCTTGTGTATAAAAATGTTGGGCAATGTGATGCGTTTTATCATAGATTTTTTGTTGTTCGGCGGTGCTGAGGTTACGTTTCCATTTAAGGATATTATCAGCAGACTGTCGTTTTAAGCGACTGGTTTCTTCCGACTGTGTGGTTTCGGTCAGGTACTGTTTTACTTTTTCATTAAAATTTAAATGCAAGCTATCAAATAAGGCAGCATAAGCGGTAAAAGGTTCACGCGAGAGGTCTTCATGTCGCACAAATTTCCAGTTGGGATATTGCTGTTGATAATATAAAATTTGGTGGTGGACGATATTCCAAAGCAAGGTCGCATGTTCCAGTATATCTTCCTGATATTCAGGGTTTTGTAAAAAGTCTTGAATGTCTTGTTGAAAGGCTTGCAGGTGGTCTTGCATTAAGGTCGTTTGGTTGCTAAATTGGCTAAAATCGTGTCGCCAATCTTGTGCTTTAAGGCTCTCCGCAAAGGCTGCCGGATGCCGAATCAATACAACCACATCCATATCAAAATGCTCTGCCAACCATTCAGCGGAAAAGAGTGCAAGCGGGTCTTTGAATAGCTTACGTGGCATACGATTTTTGCGCCACGCACCATATATCGTGCGTGGGTAATGCACAGCATTTTTCGTATTTTTTAGTTCTTCTTTTAATCTATAAATATTAAAAGCCGTAAAGCGTTGGAGGTAGGTTTGAAAAGCCTTTTGTCGTGCCGGTGAATCCGAATTACTGATGTATTCAAACCAGTATTTGACAGGCGTTGCATAGCGTTTTTTATGATGTACATTAAAGGGTTCTTGAATATATAAAAGCTCGCCGCCAGATGCCAACACCTTACCCGCCCAAGTGGAGCCGGAACGATGCGAACCCGTAACAAGTATATTTTTTTTCATGTGTTGGTGGAGTGTTGTGGTGTTGATGTGTTGAAGTGTTGTGGTATCGGCATTTATACGAAAAATATCTTTCGCAAAGCGAAAATATACTACAACACCACAACACTAAGAACTACAACACTATTGTAAAAAAGAAGGTCGTCCCCTCTCCTACCGTTGATTCAAACCAGATTTTACCGCCGCCGGCTTCTATGATTTTTTTGACTATCGGCAAGCCTATTCCTGTACCGGAGTATTCCTCGTTGTTGTGCAATCGTTGGAAAACTCTGAATATTTTATCTGCGTATTGTTGGTCAATGCCAATGCCGTTATCTTTTACAGCGAATAACCAATAGGTATCTTTTCTGGTGGCGGTAATTTTTATAATCGGTTGATTATCGGCGGCTTGGTACTTAATTCCATTAGAAATGAGATTTTGAAACACTTGCAACATTTTTAATGGATTAGCTTGAATGACAGGTAGTTTATCTTTTTCAATGACCACGTTTTTATTACGAATAACACTTTGCAAATGTTCGAGTGCTACATCCACAACTTCATTTAAATTTACATCTTCCACTATATCATCAGTTTTATTGATGCCAGAGAATGTGAGTAAATCTGCGATGACTTCCTGCAAGCGTTTTGCTCCCGATCCTATAAAACCAATATACTCCTTACCCGATTCACTAAGGCGGTCTCCGTCACTCCTTTCCAATAGCTGAAGAAAACTATACATCGTACGCAAAGGTGCTTTGAGGTCGTGCGCCACTACATAATTAAATTCTTCTAATTCATTGTTAGAGCGTTGCAATTCTTCAATTTTTTCATTGAGGTCTATGGTTTTTTGAGCTACCAATCTTTCGAGTTCAGCATTCCTTTTTGATTTTGAATATACCCGATATGCCGATGTGATCAGCCATACGCCCAATACAACCATGAGTGCTTTGAAGAAGTTGGTTCCCCAAAAAGGAGGGGTTATTTTTATGTTAATTTTGGCAGTGCGCGAGGGAGCTTTTCCCATTCCATTGAGTGCCTGTACTTCAAAAGTATAATTGCCCGGAGATAGCACATATAGCGGAGTCGTCGGATTACGGGTACGATTCCATTTGGCATCTACATCAGTCATTTTATACTCATATACAATATTACCCTGATAGCTGTAATCCAATGCAGAATAATTAATACGTATTGTGTTTTCCTTGTATATAAGTTCGTAATCGTTCTGAAGTGGTAATCGCTTACCATTGCCACACTCAACACCCGTAATCAATACTTTTTCGAGCGGATAATCACGATGAAAATAACGCTTGTCTATTACAAATAAGCCTTTTTCTGTACCCGACAATATGTATTTATCATTAATAGCTATCGCATAAGTATCATACACATCAACATCATCCATATTAGATAATCGGCTGATATAGTGTGTTTTATTAGTCAAATCAATATCTCCAATCCTGTTAATACCATTATTGGTAACTACCCAAACGATACTATCCTCTGTTACCAGGTCATGGCAATAATCATTATCGAGTTGTCCTTTTGCATTAATTTTATGATACTTTCCGTCTTGTATAGCCAACACGCCTGCCCCTTTGGTGGCTACCCAAATAGTACCGTCAGAAGTCTCCCCGATACTGGAAATACCATGCCCCAAAACCACATCTTTATCCCTGTAACTTAGTGTCTCGTCTTTTGAATACAAGTGCAAGCCGGTTGTTGTACCTATCCAACAATTCCCTTTTTTGTCCACATATATATCCGTAATATCTCTGCCTTTTAGCATAGATTTACCTACGGGTACAGCCTTATCATCTGAGGTCGGCAGGTCGGCAAGTGCTACAATTTTTGCTTCCCGGCTTGTGCCATAGTATAAAGTATCTTCAACAATCTGCATCGCCTGAATATCCGGCACAAAGTAATTTTTAATCTCTAAAGTACCATCGTATAGAAATAACATATCTTTGGTACTCCACCACATATCATCATCACTAGTCGCCGTTACTGCACGAGCCACCATTTCCGGTTTTTTAATATCAAAAAATTGGACTTTATCTTTAGCAGCTCTATGCAACTGATGGTTCGCAATAATCAGTGTATAATTTCCCGCAGTATGAAGTTTCTCTACCTTTTTGTCGGCTAATAATAATTGAATATCATCGTCGCTCTTACCCGCCGAAGCATCCAAGACATATACACCGTCATTTTTTGTTGTCATCCACAAATTACCGACTTTATCCTCATATATATTAGATGCAGTAAGATTATCCGGCAATAACAAACTATCCTTTGGTATATTTAGTGCAACAAAATTCCCTTGCCTTCTACTTGTCCATATTGTGTTTTTGCTATCTTTTAATAAAAAAAGCAGCTCTGTCTGTAAAGTGGTATTATCCGGTAATTTGAAAATTTCCTGTACCGTATTTTCTATACTTTTAGCATTTTTATATAATGGAATATCTATTATTTTCGTTGATTTTCGGGTTAGTTCGATTAAGCCGTTCTGACTAGTATAATAAATTTTATCATCAATAATATTTGCACGAAAAGGAGAATTTTTGTCGGGTAAAAATTTTAATGGAATCATATAGAAATCTTTTTCACCGGCCTTCAAGATATGACCATATTCATTATACAAGCACATATATCCGTCATCATCTTCAAATTGAATAATAGGATTGGTCAGGGGCATATCTATATGTTCGGAAGTCCAAACGATATGATTCAAAGTGCTATCGGTAGCAAATAATTTGTCTTTGGTCGTAAACCACAGATGACCATTACGCGCCACCTTAAAAGATGTGATTTTGGTATTTTCATCCTTCCCGATAGTATCAACTTTATGAAATTTATTATCTTGAAAATAACACAATTCATCTTGCGAAGTTATCCATAATCTCCCCTGCCTGTCCAACTGCAAATCCAAAATGCGATTCTCCAACAGACCATCTATTATCGTATAATTTCTAAAACGGTATCCATCAAAACAACTCAAGCCAATATCCGTTCCAAACCACATAAAACCCTCACTGTCTTGCACAATCGCATTGACAGATAAAGACGGCAATCCATCTTCCTGTGAAAAATGCTTCAACGGCTGAATGGACTGTTGAAAAGCACTCACACGAAAAGTGAATGAACCAATAATAAATAATATGAAAAGTGTTCTGTTCAAAATGGTGTTGTAGTGTTGTGGTATTGTGGTGTTGTAGTGTCGTGGTGTCGTGGTATGTTTATGTTGCAGGTCTTTGATGAACTACAACACTACAATACCACAACACAACGACACTACAACATTATAACTAATGCTTATGTCCATGTTCTAATGCTTCATTTTCTTCTTCATCCTCTTCTTCTGTTGCAATGGCTTCCGTTGCGCCGCTATCAATGATATGTCCAAAAAATATAGAATTTAAAAATAATTTATTTGTACCATACCAAAAGGCTCTGAAATTCGGATTATCCGACAAACTGACGACCCTTCCTTTGCCTATACGACTGACGACAACTGTGGGCGCACCGCCTGCTGTTTTCAAATTTTCTTTTGAAATATAACCCGCCATCAGTGGATTGGAAGTGTAGGATAAAGGTGAGGCATAAGTATTGTTGGTGGGCTTGAAAAACAAAGTACCCCGACGAAACACAGGCAACTGCTCACGCTGATACCCATAAGCTATCGGGTGTGTAAGGTCAAGTTTTGCTTCCATGATATTGCCACCGATGTACTGCGCTCCGCTATCGTTGGAGAGACTGGCATACGGGCGTTTTTGTTTCGCTTTTGTAGTTTGCTTAAATTCCAAACCTGCAAGTTGATGTGTTTTCAACCACCTATTCGCTCCCTTCATTGCCACGATAGTACCGCCGCTGTTCAGCCATGTTCTTATCTTTGCTACGGGCAAGGATGAGTATTTACCATCTACCATAATCAGTGTGTTGTACTTACTCATATTCAGCGAGTTAGCACGTTTGACATCAACTACTGATACAGGTATATCGAAGCGATTGTCCAGCAAATGCCATACCTCTCCGGCATCATAAGCGTTCACACCATCGCCTACCAACAACAAGGCATTGGGCTTACGAAGACTGCTGAAACTCGGACTGCCCATATCAATTCCGCTAGCCGCCATACCCGTAGCTACACCGTATATAGAGACGCTGTTTTCGGCAGCCGTTTTTTGCATAAGTGTATATAATTCATCGGAAGTCATCTCTTGTTGTTCTACGGGAATCAGGATAGTTCCATAATCAAATTTATACGTATTTCCTGTGCTACATAATGCTTCACAAGGTTTGGTAGCGACCTTTGCCATTAAGCCTTTTTCCAATAATTGACCTAACACACGCGGTGCATGATAATCGTTCCAATCTATCAAATAAGAATAATCACTCCTACCCCCAATGATGTCTTTTTCAGCAAAAACGACTTCCTTTACAGGTTCTTTAGCCGCACTACCAACAGCAGTGATTTTACTAAACGGCACATTAAAAGCCAGTGGCAATGTCCACGCAGAAATATCATAAAATAAACTATCTGTAAATGTAGTCCGTTGTTCAAACATCGCTTCAATCAGCAGAGATTGGTCTTGTTGAAGTGGTACGATATACGAATTTCCTTTTTTAAAATTATATCCGCCTTGCTGAATATCTCGTGTATTTTCATATACATTAATATCGTGCCTACGAATCAAATCCACCAAATGAAGTGTGCGATTTGCATCATGTTCATCACCAAAAATGTAAGCTCCGGCATTTGCCTTTCGTGCATTATTTTTATAAAAATCTCTTTGAAAATCCAGCAACTCCTTCCGTAGATTTTGTCCGGCTTCAAATGTGGAAATGGAAGTCACCAATTGATTTTTAACAGTAAAAGGAAAGGACAAATCACCATTGACACTCTCTTGCAAATGTCCGCGCGAACTGGCTTGTTCAAACAAAATACCAATACAGCCATTGGCATCAGGATAGGTCGAACCTTTGCCATAATAAAAATCATCAAATGATTCTTTTGTATAATACAATGAGCCAATATCGTCCAGTGCTTTGGCGTGATACTCAGCGATTTTTCCGGTCAGGTCTTGATTTTTTTGCGGGGTCAGCGGATTGGTGCGGCTAGGAATACCGGGCTGGAAAAAGAAGGTCGAATTTCTGCCCATTTCGTGGTGGTCAGTAAGGACATTGGGTTTCCATTCGTGAAATTTGGCGATACGTCCGCGACTTTCGGGGTGTTGCACCAAGAGCCAGTCGCGGTTGAGGTCAAACCAGTAGTGATTGGTGCGTCCGCGGGGCCAAGCCTCCTGATGTTCGCGGGTATCAATGCCCGACATGGGCGTTTTGCTTTTATGCGAATTTGCCCATGATGCAAAACGATTGAGACCGTCTGGATTGAAACAAGGATCGAGCAGCACAATCGTATTGCTCAATGCCTGTTCTATCTCCTTGCCTTGTGCCGCCGCCAAATAATAAGCGTACAGCAAAGCCGCATTTGCTCCGCTCGATTCATTGCCATGCACACTGTAGCCCTGATATAGCACTACGGGCATATCCCCTGTTTTGAGCGAAGCGGAAGCCGAAGGGTCGGTCAGAGCTACGTGGTCGGCTTTGATTTGACTGATATTTTTGTGATTGGCAGGAGTTGTAATTGTAGCGACCACCAGCGGTCTGTCCTCGTGGCTGCGGGCATATTCTTCGAGCGTCACGCGGTCGGAACTAGCCGCAAGTGCCTGCATATACATCACAATTTTATCGTGACTGACATGCCATTTGCCTATCTGCCAACCGAAAACCGATTCGGGTGTAGGCACATTAGGGTCGTATTGTGTATCATCGGGAAGGTAGTAGGAAAGTGGAATCTGAGCATAAGTTAGCGTAGCTATCAATAACAACACCACACTGCATACATATCTTTTCATAACATCTTGGTCTGATTTTAAAAACTCAAATATACGATACTTTAATGATTTTTAATGTCGGACTTTGGATAAATTGGGAATTGAGGAGTTGAAAAAGATTTGGTAGTGTTACTCATGTAATGCTGTAACCACAAAGGACACGAAGAACACAAGGGTCGAAAATACGAAGTAAGAAAACTAAGTGAGCGTAAGAAATTCATGATTAAATACTTAGAAACACTTTGTGAACTCTGCGTTT
>CALIZI010000248.1 GCA_938028705.1 uncultured Saprospiraceae bacterium
ATAATCAATGAGTTATATTTTTAAAGATAGAAGAAAACATGACACAACTATCTGATTATCAATGTTTTATAACTAAATACAATATACGAAGAATTTATTAATTAAAAAAATCAATTTTAGCAACTCGTGAATGTCAGTTATAAATAAAATAATTTTAAAATAAATAATTTTACATTGCAATGATATTTTCACATTTTGTACTCTTCACCTTTTAAGACAGATGCGAGGATTTTTTACTTGTTTGACGTGCTTGTATGCCAAGCGATATATTCTGCATGTCCGCATATTTATCCCGAAAGCTTTCGGGAGTGGGTAAGGAACCGCTAAAGGAACCTGAAAGCGATAGTGAACCAAGTCTCGTATCAATTGGCTTGGAATACTGCAAAGGGTATCTTGCGAGGTTGCTAAGAGAAAGCATTTTTAAAATAAAAAAAAGACCTCGTTATATCGAAAAAAGAGGTTTACCAAATCCAAGCGATGACATCACCGCCTACTTTTATCATGACCATGACACCTATCCATATTGCCACGACGAGTTTGAAAAAGGTAGCCAACAGGAAGCCCATAAATGAACCAAAACCTGACTTCATCGCGCCCACGATTGCCTTGCCGCCGAGCAAATCACCTACGATAGCACCCACCAACGGACCCCAAATCACCCCAAAAGGAATAGGTGCAAACATCCCGACAAATGTACCAATAATACCACCCCATACGCCGGCTTTTGTACCGCCGAATTTTTTGGTAGCCGCTGCCGGTACAATCATATCGCCAATGAATACCGCCGTAGCAATAATGCCCCATATCAGCAGTGCTGTCGTTGAAAATTTATCTTGTGCGGATGTGAACTGATAGGCGACCATCGCCAAAAAAGAAAGAATGGGACCCGGCAAACCCGGTACTATACATCCGATAATGCCAAATGCCACCAAAGCCACCGCCAATAAAATAAGTACAATTGTCATTTTTTGATTTATCTAATTCAAGGCAAATGTACAAATCACCACATTGCAAATAAACAAATATAGACCAAAATAAATCAAAATTCGATAAATGAGTGTCAAATTCCAAAAAACAAATTCCAGCCACCAAATTTCAAGAAAATATCGACAATTGGAATTTGGAATTTGGTGCTTGGAATTTACTCGTACCATGAGGCGTACATCACATATTTGTCTGCGATGCCTTCTATCATTTCTTTGAATTGGGCTTCGCTCAGTTCTTTGACTTTACGTGCGGGTACACCTGCGTAGATGCTGCCCGATGCTACGTGCGTACCTTCTTTGACGACGGCTCCGGCGGCTATCAGGCTGTTGGATGCTATGACGGCACCGTCCATGACGATAGCTCCCATGCCTATCAGGACGTTGTCATGTATGGTGCAACCATGTACGATTGCGCGATGCCCGATAGAGACATTATTGCCGATATGTGTAGCGAATTTCCCGTAAGTACAGTGAATAATCGCAGCGTCTTGCACATTTACGCGATTGCCTATGCGGATTTCATTCACATCACCACGTATCACTGCCTGAAACCAAACGCTACACTCCTTGCCCATGATGACATCGCCCGTAATCGTCGCATTTTCAGCCAACCAACAAGCCGTTCCGAATTTGGGCTGATGTCCTCTTACTGTTTTGATTAGTGCCATAATTTTGAATAAATGAATTGATAATGAGTGAATTTTGAATGAGTGAATGAGTGAATATATCGATATTAGTCACTCATTTTTTGCATAAAACGAAGAAAAAATAAGGACTCAATTACCAAAATAGAATTTATTTTTCACAATCGCTACGAATACGAACTAAAAACCGTAAAAAGACGTTTTGCCTGATATGTTGCACCCAATCATCCGTTTATACAAGTCCTCTTTTGGCGGTTTGTCGCGCCATGTGTGGCTGCTTTCCATTGTCATGCTCATCAACCGGAGCGGTACTATGGTGATTCCTTTTTTGGGAATTTTTTTGACTCAAGAAGAGGGATTTTCGATAGTACAAACCGGAACGATTATGAGTTTTATCGGTTTGGGGTCGGTTTTGGGAACGTATATCGGTGGCAGAATTACGGATGCTGTTGGACACTACGGCGTACAGTTTTGGTCATTGATACTGTCGGGTATTGGCTTTCTGCTGATGCCTTTTGTGGATGGTTTTGTGGCTTGGTGTGCAGTGATATTTATCGTTATTGCTATCTCGGATGCTTTTCGTCCTGCCAACCAAGCTGCCATTGGTTTTTATAGCAAAGAAGAAAACCGGACACGCTCAATGAGTTTGGTGCGACTGGCTATCAATCTCGGTTTTTCGGTGGGTCCGGCAATGGGTGGCGTGGTAGCGGTTGCCTTGGGTTACAACTGGCTGTTTGTTCTTGATGGACTGACCTGTATCGGTGCTGCTTTTGTATTTTTGTATGCCCTGCCCAATGACAGTAAAACAAGATTTGACACACCCGCTCCGACAACCGACAAGCCGCCCCTTCCTACAAAATCTCCTTACAAAGATACTTATTTTGTGCTGTTTGTTTTCTGTAATATGCTCATGGCAATTGCCTTTGTGCAGTTTATGATGGCAATGCCGATTTACTTCAAAGATACTTTATTATTAAACGAAAATATAATTGGTTTACTCTTGGGTATCAATGGCTTTCTTGTCTTTCTCGTCGAAATGCCTTATGTCTATGCCTACGAACAAAAACAGTATAACAAACTTCCCACTATCATTCTCGGTACGGCATTGGTGGGCTTCTCGTACCTGATTTTAGTAACCACGCATTTTGCCTTTATCGCTGCGGTTTGTCTGTTGATTTTGACTATCGGCGAGGTCATTAGTTTTCCCTTTTCCGCCGCTTATGCACTCAATAAAGCCGCTCCCGAAAATCGTGGCGCATATATGGGATTGTATGGGATTTCGTGGTCGGTGGCACTCATCGTTTCGCCTTTGTTGACCTCTTGGCTGATACAAATTTATGGTTATTCCGTTACATGGTTGGTCATTGGGGCATTGCCTGTTTTGGGAAGTTTGGGGATGTATTTTTTGTATCGGAGAGAACTGAAAAGTGCGTGATTGGAATGCGGATTTTACAGATTTGACGGATTTTCGCAGATTTTTTTTGACGAACTGACGAGGTATTTTTTTTGTTTTAAAAATGCTTTGGCTTGGCATCCGTAGCACGGTGCTTCCAGCCCGTGTTCTCTCTATTCGATACGAGGTTTGGTGCTTTATCGCTTTCAGGTTCTTTTTACGGTTCGTTGCGCCCCTTGCTAAATATGTGGATAGTTGAATATCTCATTTGGCATACAGTTAAGTGCAAACCCTCGTACCGATGACTTTAGCCATCGCTCAAAGTCGAATTACTTGACGGCTAAAGTCGTCAGTACGGATAAATAAAATCTCAAAAAATCGTATCTTTACCAAACATGAATTTCATTAAAAAAATATTCATCTTACCCATTCGTTTTTACCAATCGGTGATTTCGCCACACTTGGGGCAAAACTGTCGGTATCAACCAACTTGCTCGCATTATATGGTGCAAGCCATTGAAGAGTGGGGCGTGATTCGCGGAATATGGTTGGGCTTGAAGCGTATCGGGCGTTGCCATCCTTGGGCGGGGCATGGACCTGACCCTGTGCCGAAACGACCAAAAAAAGATAGTGGAAGGAAGACGGTGGACGGTGGGTAGTAGAGCAAGCTGCATTAGCCTGTTCAACTCACTTCAGACATGACCATAAACTCAATAAATTGAAAAACAAAGAGGCGCAAATTGGAATCAAAATGCACCTCTCTCTATGACAAGTGTGAGTTTATAGTTCCTCTAATGATTCGGAGAGTTGGGATATTGATGAATAGGAAATCTAGCTTTCTGTTGTCGAACTACCTGCAATCCGGGTCGGTATGCACTATTCCAATCAGGCGGTAGTACGAATATCTTTACTATAAAATTAAAAAAGGACATTACCTTAAATTTTGTGTTGATAAATTAATCAGACGATGTATTTCGTTGTACGAAATCCACTGTACCTGATTAATCAATCAACTAATTAGAAATTCAGTTGCATGGCAACTTATCTTAAAAAACGCAACACGGCTTTGCGTTTTTATTCATAAGGTTTTCAAAAAAAGCAGGTGTTTGCTGTCGTAATGGTTATGGAACGGGATGTGGTTTTCGTAGTAGGATGTGGTGGTTATGCTGTCACAAAAAAGTATTTTTGCGTATTGTTCGTGATGCAAACATAAGACATTTATTTTGAATAATCAAAATATTATTTTTTAATATAATATTTTGTTTTTAACAAAAAGTCTTAACACAAAAAGCTCTTTTTATATATCATTTATGTACAAGTCGCTGAAATTCATCAGCTAAAGCACGGGTGAAGAGCTGCGAACCTGCCTGATTGAAATGCCCGACATCAAATGAATATTTAGTCAAATAAAATTCAGAATATTTTACGGGATTACTCATATCTAGCTTATTTTCAGTTTCTAAAGCATTATACAAAGGAGTCAGACCAGGGTTGCGGGGTGAACGAATAATGATAATTTTGATGCTTTTTTGGGCTGCTTTTTCGATAATTTGATGTAACTGTCGGAGGTTTGCCGGTGCCGCAACAAGGGCAGATGTATTCTTTTTATGTTCTTTCAACGTTTTTTCATATCGCTTCGTCAATGTGGTGGTATCCTTATAAAAATATGCCAGACGCTTAATGAACGTACTATCTGTATTTCCCACATCTTTCATTTCTTCTTCCAAACCATAATAACCGTCACCATGCTTACCCAATACCTTCGAATGTCCATTTTTTTTGTCAAAAGTTAATGATTTTACAATCATACCCATTCGTGCCATACGACTCAAATAACTTAAGGTGTAATTCCATGCCGTTTCATACCGTTTATTGCTCATACAAGCAGATGTAGCTGTTGTATATTGCTCATAATCAAGGTAATACTTGGAGCGCAAAGTTCCGCGATTGATGTCAGTAAGGTTTTGTATCATACCCAATTCTACGAAAATGTACTTTGTTTTTTCATTACATTTATCAATAAATCGGTCAAGAAAATAATACATTTCAGGTGGTCGGGTAGCGAGATAGCCCAAATTAAAGGAGTGTGTCGCACCTTGATTTAGGCTATCAAAAAGCGAAGGAATAATATGTCGATACACCCGACTTGACCCAACAAAATATGTATCATAATCAAAATGATCAGCTTCTAATTTATTCATTTTACCGACCAAACCCTCATTGCCCCAATAAAAAGGCAATCGCCTATCCAAAAAAGACAATATACACAGTCCAATTGTCACAAAAATCAATGTTTTAAATATGAATTTTCGCATCAGACCATAAAGGTAAGGAAATTTGTGTTGTGGTGTTGTAGTATTTTTGTGTTGTGGTATTGAAATGTTATTTTAGCGCGAAAAATAACTACAACACAACTACATTACAACAACACTATTATGACACTCGTAATTTTCGACATCGACGGTACATTATTGCACTCCAATAAAATTGACAGCTTGATTTTCAAACGGGTATTTGAGACGACTTTTGGCTTTGAAATGCAGTCAGTTGATTGGCGCGACTATCCACATTGTACGGATACGTCTATTTTGAAGGCTTTGTTTGAGCGAGAGGAGGTGGCGCATCCTTCATCAGCACGAATGGAGGCTTTTAAGGATGAGTATGTCCGTCAATTGCAGCAAGGGCGACTTGCACAACCTACTGATTTTATGGAAGTTGCGGGCGCGAGTGAGACGATACGACGACTGATGGGAGATGATAGATTTGAGGTCGGTATTGCTACGGGCGGCTTTCGCAAACCTGCTCATGTGAAGCTCAAACACATCGGTGTCAACCATGAACCACTACACGATGCCTATGCCGACGGCAATGAAGCCCGCGAAGATATTTTGAATGAAGCCATTGCCAAGACGAAGCATTTGCCCATCAATCACATCGTATATGTAGGCGACGCAGTTTGGGATGTACAAACGACACGCAATATGAATATTCCGCTAATTGGTATTCGTATTAAAGGTGATGCGGAGACGCTTACGCGCATAGGCGCAAAGGATGTGATTAGGGATTATCGGGATTATGAGGGGTTTTTGGATTTGGTGGAACGGGCGGTGGTGCCATACTAAGCCGCCACAGGTTCGAGTATGGATTTGTAGTAATCTATAATGTGTTGGAAAATACCGAGTATGGTGTCGAGGTCTTGAAGGTCATAAACCTCTTCGTTGATGAAAAGCGAATTATTTTCTAATTTTAGGAATAGCCATTTGTCGGAATTGGTCACACAGCCATAAATCACATCAAGTGGTTTACCATCCTCTTCATTTTGTAGTTTTGCAGCGTACATCTGTGCTGCACACTGCCCTACTCCTAGATTTAGTATGCCATTTTTTGCTTCAACAAGGCAAATAATAGGCGTATCAATGTAGGGAGTTTTCGGTTTGGCACTCAATATAAAATCACACTCGCCATTTAGTCCTCGTTCTTTATCTACCTTTAAAGTACCGCCCGAAAAAATGGTAAAGAAATTATGGTTACGGTTTTTTAATTCCAGTAAAATAGGCATCACAATGGCTTCGGATTTTGCTTTCTCCGTGATTAATTGTAGCTGTTGACCAAGATTTAAGGAGTAATCAAGCCATTCGCTTGGAGATACTTTGGCAATATTTGACAGGTCGAATAAAAGAGCTATTTGACTCTCTATTCCAAATTTTTTATCCAATTCTTTTAATGTAAAATCTCTATAAGCCATAATTCAGAATTATTTTGAGTGAGAAAATCAAGCCGCTACGGGTTCGAGTATGGATTTGTAGTAATCTATAATGTGTTGGAAGATACCAATTATCACATCTAATTCATTCATGTAGAATGTTTCGCTATCTGTAATAATCAAATTACCCTCCAGTTTCAGAAATTTCCAAGTATCGGCGGTTGTGACGCAACCATAAATGACATCAAGCGGATTACCTTGCTTTTCATTATACAATTTCGCGCCATACATTTGTGCACTACATTGGTCAACCCCGAGTTCCATATCATTCTTTTTGGCTTCGACTACCGAAATAATTGGCGTATCAATGTCATACGAATCTGTTTTTCTTGCCAATAAAAAATCACATTCTCCATTGAGTCCTTTTTCTTTATCGGCATTGAGCCTATCGCCCGAATGTATCGTAAAGAAATCCCTGTTTCGCCGCTTTAATTCAAACAAAATTGGTGTGACAATCATTTCAGACCGTGCCTTTTCGCTTCTCTTTTTAAATTCCCGACTAATAGAAAGGGTTTCTTGTAGCCATTCACTTGGTGATATTTTGACCACTTCTTCTCGTAGAAATAAGGTGGTTTGTTTGCCTTCTATGCCAAATTTTTCTACTAAATCATTAACACTAAAATCTTTATAAGCCATAATTCCAAATTATTTTGAGTGAAAAAATCAAGCTGCCACAGGTTCAAGTATGGATTTATAGTAATCTATAATATGTTGGAAGACACCGAGTATAGTTTGGAGTTCTTTGAGTCCGTAAATCTCTTCATCTATCGTCAGCATATTATTTTCCAATTTTAGGAATTGCCACAAATCCGAGTTGGTCACACAGCCATAAATAACATCAAGTGGTTTTCCGTCTTCTTCATTTTGCAATTTTGCAGCGTACATCTGCGCTGCACATTGCCCCATACCCAAGTCCAGTTCTCCTTTTTTTGCCTCAACCAAAGAGATGATAGGGGTGTCAATAACATAAGATTTTGGATTGGCACTTAATACGAAATCACACTCACCATTGAGTCCGTTTTCTTTATCAACTTTCAATACACTTCCTGAAAAAATATTGAAAAAATTATCATTTCTATTTTTTAGATCTAAAAGAATCGGCATCACAATTACTTCGGATTTTGCTTTTTCGGTAGTTGGTCGCATTTGCTGCCCAAGTCTCAAAGAGAGGTTGAGCCACTCGCTTGCAGCTATTTTATCAATTTTTGAGACATCAAACAACTCCTCAACTTGATGCCTGATACCAAATTTTTTTTCCAAACCTTTTAATGTAAAATCTCTATAAGCCATAATTCCGAATTATTTTGAGTGAGAAAATCAAGCTGCGATAGGTTCGAGTATGGATTTATAGTAATCTATAATGTGTTGAAAGATACCGAGTATGGTTTCGAGTTCTTTGAGGGTATAGACTTCTTCATCTCCATAAAGTTGTTTACCTTCCAATTTCATAAACTGCCATTCACGCCCGTTGGTAACACAGCCATAGATGACATCAATCGGTTTACCTTTTTTTTCATTGAATACCAAGGCACCATACATCTGTGCGGCACATTGTTCAGCACCGGTTTCCAACTCGCCTCTTTTGGCTTCTACCAGCGAAATAATCGGCAAATTGATATTCAAAGAACCCGTATTTTTGGTGATAATGAAGTCACACTCTCCATTGAGTCCTTTTTCTTTATCTGCGCTCAATATTTCACCCGAATGAATCATCAGAAAATCATCATTTCTTTCTTTTAACTCAATTAAAATAGGCATGACAATAGCTTCAGATTTTGATTTTTCTGTCCGCAAACGCAATTTTTGAGCACTTGACAGGCTTCTGTTCAACCAATCGCTAGCGATTACCGGAACGATTGAAATGTCTTTGAAAAGCGGTACTACTTTGTTACTTAGCCCAAATTCTCTTTCCAAATCTTCTAATTTTAATTCTCTGTAAGCCATAATTCAGAATTATTTTGAGTGAGAAAATCAAGCTGCGATAGGTTCGAGTATGGATTTATAGTGGTCTATAATCTGTTGAAAAACACCAAGAATTACATCTAATTCATTCATATAAAATATCTCTTTTCCTGTAATGAGCAAATTTCCTTCTAACTTCAGAAATTTCCAGTTATCTGCGGTTGTCACACAACCGTAAATGACATCTAAGGGACTACCATATCTTTCATTATACAATTTCGCGCCATACATTTGTGCAGCACATTGATTGACTCCCAATTCCATATCATTCTTTTTGGCTTCGACCACTGATATAATCGGCGTGTCAATGTCGTAAGAGTCTGTTTTTCTTGCTAACAAAAAATCACATTCTCCGTTGAGTCCTTTTTCGCTATCGGCATTGAGTCTATCGCCCGAATGGATGACAAAAAAATCAGGATTGCGTCGTTTTAACTCAAATAAAATCGGCATCACGATTATTTCTGATTTGGCTTTTTCACTCCTTGCTTTGAGGTCTTCACCTATTGCTAGGGTTTCTTGCAGCCACTCACTTGGAGCTACCTTTACCACTTCTTCTCGCCGAAATAAAGTGGTTTGTTTGCCTTCTATGCCAAATTTTTCTACTAAATCATTAACACTAAAATCTTTGTAAGCCATAATTCCAAATTATTTTGAGTGAGAAAATCAAGCCGCCACAGGTTCAAGTATGGATTTGTAGTAATCTATAATATGTTGGAAGATACCGAGTATGGTTTCGAGTTTTTCTATAGAATAGATGTTCTCGTCTCCGAAAAGTCGTTTGTTTTCTAATTTCATGAATTGCCAATCCCGCCCATTGGTCACACAGCCGTAAATGACATCAAGTGGATTATTCGTTTTTTGATTGAATAGCATCACGCCGTACATTTGTGCTGCACATTGCTCTATCCCGACCTCCAACTCTCCTCTTTTAGCTTCGACCACAGAAATGATAGGAGAATTAATGCCCATAGAACCTGTATTTTTAGTCAATAAAAAATCACATTCTCCATTGATTCCTTGCTCTCTATCTACATTCAGCACTTCTCCCGAATGTACCATCAAAAATTCATCATTCCTATCCTTCAATTCAAATAAAATGGGCATTACAATCCCCTCTGATTTTCCTTTTTCAGTTCGCAAACGCAATTTTTTACCAATAGATAGGCTCTTTTTCAACCATTCGCTTGGAGGTATATCCTCTAACTTGATGCCCTCAAAAAGCGATACCGATTGATTTTCTATGCCAAACTTAACGTGTAAATCTTCTAACGTAAAATCTCTATAAGCCATAATTCCAAATTATTTTGAGTGAGAACATCAAGCCGCCACAGGTTCAAGTATGGATTTGTAGTAATCTATGATATGTTGGAAGATACCGAGTATGGTGTTGAGTTCTTTGAGTGTGTAGATTTCTTTATCACCGTAAAGTTGTTTGCCTTCCAATTTCATAAACTGCCATTCACGTCCATTGGTCACACAGCCGTATATCGTCTCAAGCGGATTATTGGTTTTTTGGTTAAACAACATCATACCGTACATTTGCGCTGCACATTGCTCTATACCATCTTCTAACACGCCTTTTTTGGCTTCGACCACAGAAATAATAGGTGAGTTGATACCAAGAGATTCAGTATTTCGGGTGAGTAAAAAGTCACATTCCCCATTGATACCCAGTGCTTTATCGACATTTAGGGTTTCGCCGGAATATATCATTAAGAAATCATCATTTTTATCTTTCAATTCAGATAAAATAGGTGTGACGATACTTTCTGATTTTCCTTTTTCAGTACGCGGACTTAGTTTTTGACCAATTGATAAACTCTTTTTCAGCCAGTCACTTGCAGGTGTTCTTTTCAGCTCAATCCCCTCAAAAAGTGATATTTTTTTACTTGATATGCCAAATTTTATCTGTAAATCTTCTAATGTAAAATCTCTATAAGCCATAACTTATTTTTTTCTTCAAATATACAAAAACATAACAAAAAAATCAATCCAAACGTTCACCCTCATTATCCGTCAATTTTAGCTGCACCCCATCCACATTTTTCTTTTTTTGAATAAATGGCAAACGATATTCATCTTTTATTTCTCCCTCATTTTCAAGGCGTTCTGTTATCATTTTAAAATAATCAGGGTGTAATTCGCAGGAAATAAAATTGCGTTTGATGCGTTTGCATAAAGCCAATTCAGAGCCACTTCCGCCGAATAATATAAAGCAATCATCGCCTTCATGCGTACAGGATTTGATGAGCATTTCCACCAAATTCAAGGGAATCTGACAAGCATGAAAGGTCTTATCTTTCGATACATTTTTCACCAAATCAAAATAAAACCAACTATACGGCATTCGCCCTAAATGACCGTCGGCGATTCGTTGTTTGATACGTTTATCATTGGGATTTTGATAAGGGAGAGCGACATTATTTTTGTAGAAATGATTATTTTTTGATTTTGTAGCGTGTAAAATACTACGATGTGCAGTCGTAAATCGGCGTTTGCTATGCCCCACATTTGTATTATAAACCCAGACGTAATCCTGCACATCAAAGGCATTTTCATCCAAATATTTGGCGCGTAAGTGCGCGTTTTGTTTCGGATAATTCATCATAAATAAATTGCCCGTTGGTTTCAGTACGCGCATACATTCGCGGGTGAGTTCGATGTACCAGTCAATATATTCATTCCATTTTGAAAGATATTTTTTGCCGGAATAATTGATGCCCACGCCATAGTCCGGGTCGCCATACACCATGTCCAATGATTCATCGGGCAACTCGCGTAGCACTTCCATCACATCTCTGTTAAGTACCTGATTTCTAAACGAATCTATCATTTTTAAGTTCAAGTTCAAGAATCAAGTTCAAGTACAAGTTACCGA
Source organism: uncultured Saprospiraceae bacterium (assembly GCA_938028705.1). GTDB lineage: Bacteria > Bacteroidota > Bacteroidia > Chitinophagales > Saprospiraceae > JAHDEO01. Next base: position 11,627 of record CALIZI010000248.1, read on the forward strand.
AATTTGGCTGCGCCAAATTCATTATTTGAACTTGCGCTTGTCCGCGATAATTATCGGGATGTACTTGAACTTCGCTCAACGAGCGATAAATTGTTCGTAATATTGGACGATGCGCTCGTCAAGCATCACATCCTGCGGTTTGATTTTTTGTTTCAATAAAATCCCCTCAAATGTACGGCAGCGACTCAGTGCCACGTAAGTCTGCCCATGTGCAAATGCTCCACGCCCCAAATCAATCACGACTCTATCAAAGGTTTTCCCCTGACTTTTATGAATCGTCACCGCCCATGCCAAGCGCAAAGGATATTGTGTAAACGAACCAACGGGTTCGGTGTTAATTTCATTTTTGTCATTCATGCGATACTTGAGAATTTCCCAAGTTGTTTTCTCTACTTCGATGACTTTCTGCTTGCCATCTTCTGTGAGCATGACTTTGATTTTATCGGGTGCGAGTTCTTCTATTTTACCAAGTGTGCCGTTGACAAATTGGCGTTCAGGGTCATTTTTGACAAACATCACTTGTGCGCCCACCCGCAATCGCAAATCCAAATCCGTCGGAAAAGTACGCTCGCTAAAATTGCCTTCTACCTTTCCTATGTAAGTCATTTCGAGCGTATTGAGTTCGCGTAGTTTTCGGCTATTCAATTGATTTACAATGCGATTTACAGTAGAAAGTGTAATATATGAATCGTCCGTCTCAAAATCCTCCGGCATATATCGTTCATTCAAGGTCTCAATATCATCCCAATCAATACGGTTGGTACGCACCCTATCGAGGAGTTTTATAAAGTGAATATTATCCTGTCGATATACTTTTCGCAATTCAAATGGTTCGAGATGAAAATCGTTAAAAACCATTGCCGAGAAAAAATACGGGCTATCGTATTGCAAGGAAAAATACATTTGTTCCTCGTTCTTCACTATCGGAGGCAATTGGAATAAATCACCAAAAAAGATGACTTGTTTGCCGCCAAATGGCGCAGGATTTTCGCAATTTATCCGCAGAAAATAATCAATATTATCCATCATATCAGCGCGTACCATCGAAATTTCATCTATAATTATGGTATCAATTCGCTTGTATAATTTCTTATATCTGCGTGGTGTAATATCTTTTTTTGTCAACGGTTTAGGGGGAAATCCGAAGAAGGAATGAATCGTCTGCCCCTGCACATTGAGTGCAGCGATACCCGTAGGTGCGAGTACGACGACACGCTTTTTGGTGGTATTGCGAAAGAGTTGGAGCAAAGTGGATTTACCCGTTCCTGCCTTGCCTGTGATAAACATACTTGTGTTATGTTTTTCGAGCAAATCTAAGGCATAACGATAGTCGTCGCTGAGTTCGATAGGTGGTTTGTCGAGCATACGCCAAAGGTAAGGTGAAATTGTGTGATTGTGAAATGCTTGTGATTGTAAAATTATGCTGATGTGCTGACGTGTGGATGTGCTGACGTGTCGGTATGCCGAGAGCAACATTCAGCATATCCACATATTTAGCGAGTGAGTGGAAAACGAATATAGATACCTGAAAACTATAAGGCACTGACTTTGTATCGGTTAATTTGAAATACGGTGAAGGGTATCTTGCGAGGATGTCAGGCAAAAGCATTTTTTAAAATAAAAAAAAACTCGTTATATCGACAAGTTTTTTTTGATTGCTTGACATTTTATACGATATTAATTTCATATAAAATATAAGTCATCCGTTTACTAAACTCTTTGCATACTACTATACATGAACCCCAAACCAGAACGTCTTGCTGAATTTATTTCAGCATCTCCCAGACAATGGAAAACTAATGATGAAAAATGCTCTAATTTGTTGATTTATAATAAGATACAAATTTATAGCTCACATTAAACATCGTGCTTGTAGCTTGGGAGATTCTGAAATAAATTCAGAAAGACATTATGATTTAAGGTTCATGTATAGTAGTATGTATTAGTTTTCCATTGCTCGGGAGATGCTGAAATAAATTCAGCAAGACGTTTTCTCTTGGTGTTTTTGGGGCATTTATAGTAGTATGACCTCTTTGAAGTTTAGTAAACGGAGACCTAAAATTGTTTTTTTATCTTTAAAAAACTGTCAACTAATTTTTAGTTTATATTATTTTATTTTTGTTACGATACTGAACTTTCTGTCCGGTTTAAGCATTGTTAATGATTGTTGTGTATAATGAAAAAAAGACCTACTTTCGTGCTACTTCAAATCAGACTGAAAACTATATAGTATGCACTTATACTTGTGCTTGATTTTTAAACTTGAACTTAAATAATGTCCGATAAAAATTTTATTGATTATGTAAAAATCTGCTGTCGCTCGGGCAAGGGTGGGGCAGGCTCTGCCCACTTTCACCGTAGCCGTATCAATGCGCGGGGCGGACCGGACGGTGGTGACGGTGGACGTGGCGGACATATTATCTTGCGAGGTAATACGCAGTTGTGGACTTTGCTACATCTTAAATATAAAAAGCATGTGATAGCGGGCGATGGTGGCGTTGGTAGTGGCGATACGTCTTCGGGTGCGAATGGTGAAGATGTGATTTTGGATGTGCCGCTGGGTACGGTGGCGCGGGATGCAGAAACGGGCGAAATAGAGTTTGAAATAACGGAAGAAGGGCAGACGAAAATACTGGCAAAAGGTGGCTTGGGCGGACGCGGAAATGACCATTTCAAATCGCCTACCAATCAGTCGCCACAATACGCGCAGCCGGGTATGGAGGGCAAAGAAATTTGGAAAATTTTGGAGCTGAAGGTGTTGGCAGATGTGGGCTTGGTGGGCTTTCCGAATGCCGGAAAATCGACGCTGCTATCGGTGATTACGGCTGCCAAACCTAAGATTGCAAATTACGAATTTACAACGCTTGTACCCAATTTGGGTATTGTGAAATATCGGGATTACAGGTCTTTTGTGATGGCGGATATTCCGGGAATCATTGAAAATGCACATAAGGGTAAAGGCTTGGGTGTCAGGTTTTTAAAGCATATTGAGCGTAATGCAACTTTGCTATTTTTGATTCCTGCGGATAGCGATAACATTAAGAAAGAATACGAAATTTTATTGAACGAATTGGCACAGTATAATCCCGAATTGATAGACAAACCACGCATATTAGCGATTAGTAAATCTGACCTTTTGGACGATGAATTGAAGGAGATGTTGTTGCCCGAATTGCCGCCGGATGTGCCGTATATTTTTATGTCGTCAGTAGCGGAACAAGGCTTGGTGGAGTTGAAAGATATGTTGTGGAAAACGATTAATGAATCACGATAGCCCCCGTAGAGACGCGATTAATCGCGTCTCTACGATGATATTCAATTTTATGAGTAAAACACTAAAAAGTTGGCTGACTTTGGCTGTGCTGACTTTGATTTGGGGGAGTTCTTATATCCTGATTAAGTGGGGCTTGGTGGCGTTTGATCCATTTCAAGTGGCAACTTTGCGGATAGGAATTGCGGCAGTGGCTTTTTTTCCGTTTTTTCTCGTCAAAAGAAAAGAGGTACAACTGAAAGATTGGAAATATCTGGCGGTAGTGGGTTTGATTGGTACTGGTATTCCGTCTTTTCTTTTTCCTATTGCACAGACCGAAATCAGTAGTTCTCTGGCAGGTGTGTTGAGTACAACGACACCGATTTTTACCTTAATTTTGGGTGTTTTATTTTTTTCGACCCAAGTGGCAAAGCGTAATGTACTGGGCGTAATTATCGGGCTGGCAGGGGCAATCGGGCTGATGATTTTTGGTAAATCTGCCTTTGGCGATGGGAATAATTGGTATGGTTTGTTTATCGTTTTTGGCTGTTTTTGTTATGGTATCAGTGTCAATACGGTGAAAGCCGGACTGCAAAATCTGAACCCGATTACGCTGAGTTCAGCGGCTTTTGCCTTGCTACTTCCGATTGCAATATTCGGTTTTTGGTGGACGGATGTACCGACTACGGTGCAGACGCATCCGCAGGCTTGGGAATCTTTGGGCTATATTGCAGGACTTTCTCTGGCGGGTACGTTTTTCGCTTCTGTGCTGTTTTTCTGGTTGGTGCAACTGACGAGTGCGGTGTTTGCTTCTACGGTAGCTTACTTGATGCCGATTGTCGCGCTATTGCTCGGTTTTTTGGATGGGGAAATGATTACAATTTGGCATTTTGGGGGTATGGGGCTGATTTTGATTGGGGTGTATTTGGCAAAGGAGTGATGATTTTAAATTTCAAAGGCAGCATTGAAATATAGCCGTTTTTTAATTAATTAATTAATTTTTTTTTATTAAAAATAAAATATTTATTTCAGTAAAATCTTCAAAAAATACTATATTTAATGTATTTTAATATTTTTTCAGACTTTTTTGTTAGTGCTTGGGTAGCATCTTTATCATTTATTATCTTTTCTAATTGTTGTTTGGCTGCCTTTTTCTCTCCTTTTTTCCAATAGATGTATGCTTTATTAAATCTCGCTTCGGGGCGTTTTTTGTCATCGGCTATCAGTAGATCAAATTGCTCGTGCGCTTTTGTGTATTTCTTCGCTTCAATATAAGTGACACCAGCTTGGTAAATGCTGTCAGTATTGGAAATGGAAGGAGCATCTTCACCCATCGTAGTGCCGGAGACATTGATGCCAGCAATTACATCAGTAAAGTTTCGTTCTGCTAAATGTTTGAAACCAAAAGGAATCAACAACAAAAATACCGCTGCCACTGCCGCAATCCGCCTAAGCATCACGCGCCTACCTGTGCGTTTAGGCACTCGGGGAGTTTCCTTTTTTACATCTTGTTCTTCCTCCTCAATTTCCTTCCGTACACCTTCTATTTTATTCATAAAATTGGCATACTGCACTGTTTCGACGGCGGTTTGTTGTAGCTTGACTTCGTAGGCAAAATCCTTGTCGCTTTGTATTTCCTGCTCAAAGGCACTGACTTCCGCTTGGGAGAGTTCGCCGTTGAGGTATTTTTCTATATCTTGTGTAGTATATTTCATCGTTAGTAGTTATTCAGTTAGTAAATTTCTAATGTATTCCGCCAAATCATCGTCTTCGGCTATCCATTCTTTGAGCGTTTTTAGACATTGTGAGTATCTTGTTCTTGTACTTCCGTCTGTACGATTAAGTTTTTGGGCAATTTCTTTGTCACTCATACCTTCAAAGTATTTTAGTCTTAAAATCTCTTTACATCCTTTACCAAGTTTATCAAATATATCAAGCAATAAGGATATTTCTTCTTCTGTCATTGAGAACAAAATATAGTCCGCGAGTTCGGGAAATTCATCCATATCGGTATCTCCTTTACCCGAATTTCTATTGATGTATCTCCTACATACAACGTATAAAAACCGCTCAATTGCGCCCTCTTTTGAAGTATCAAAATCATACTTTCTTACGTACTTCCACAACTCAAATAAAGCATGATGAAATATGTCTTTCTCATTCATGTGTTGAGGCACACGTAGTTTGGAAATGACATTATCTTGCTTCTGTTTAATGATATATTTTAAAGCAATATTGTCGGCATCGTCCATTTTTAACATCAAGACCAATATCTCATCAGAGATTTTATCTTTTTTAGTACTAAGCATTTTGATATGCTCTAATGCCTTATTGACATCATCAGACTTATCCGACTTTAATAATTGAATAAGGGTCTTGTCATTCATGTAATGTGGTTGAGTATTCATAAGTATATGTCTTTGGGTGCTAAAAATGTTAATGGAAAACGGATTTTTATTTCTTCATTGGCAATACAAATGTGGGCAGTTATCTTAATGCGGTTATTTTACCAACACAAAAGTAATACTTTCCTAATGTTCTGCCAAATAAACATAAGTTAAATAAAACATAATTTTTTTATCATTATCATTTAGTAATACCCGATTTATGAATGTGGTGATCATTTTTTTTCAAAAAAATCTAATTCCTCATTAACATTTTTATATCCGACAAACATATATCCATGTAAACCACAAATAAACCGTTTGTGTCTTTCCAAACAAAGCTGTCCGCGGTGGCTTTGGCAGAGTGACAAAAACAATGATTATTTTGATAGATATTTTTGATGATTTGATAGTTTTTGTGGAATAAGATAATTTTTATTTTAACTTGACAGGTTGCACTGAAATAAGTAAAAAATAGATGCTTCGTATGTATTTATAAAATCAATATTTGATATATGCGATTAACAAGTTCATTGACATAAGACGTTTCATATAGCGTGTCATCGGCAAAAATCTCGAAAAAGGGTTTAA
>CALIZI010000249.1 GCA_938028705.1 uncultured Saprospiraceae bacterium
AGCGTTGCTAGTATTACAGTAGCACCCAATCCCGCTCAAAATTATATTAACATAGATTTATCAGCGTTGATGGATGAAAATGTCCATTATATAATAAGTTCATTAAAAGGACAAGTAGTATTAGAAGGAAATTTTGATAAAGATCACCATGAGGTAGAAACTATCAACTTAGAAAGACTTCACAATGGCATTTATTTTATCTATACAAAACAAGGTAAAGGGCAGAAGTTCGTCATTATGAAGAACTAATTAAGATTATCAGATATGAGAGATTACTTTAATTTTAAAGTAATCTCTCATTATTACTTGGACTTTGGACAAAATGGGAATTAGGGAACTGGGAAATTAGGTTTAATTTTATAAAGCATTGATTATCAGTTATTTAATTTTTATTAATGTAAAGAAATATTCAATTAATTTAATTTTATAATTATTTGATAAAAATTCCGATAACTATCGGGATACCTAATACCAAATTTCCCAATGTCCAAAGTCCGGTTATTTTTAGCTTGTTCTACAAGTCAATCCACTTCTGTTCACTCTTCCCACTTTCTATTACTTTGTAGATAAATTTCATACTGCGTACGCCATCTTGAATACTTGGAAAATCATTGTCTTCTGGTTTGGGGTCTTTCCCTTGGATCCGTGATTGGATACATTTAGCGACGTTTTTATAAATATTAGCAAGTACCTTGTGTATATATATTGTTGAACGGTCTCGCATAAACGCAGTAAGCCCGCATAGGGCTTATTGCCGTTTTAGGTATTATTGGCTGCTGGCTTTTTTTGAATTATTCTTTCCATTTCACTAAAGACTAAATCAATATCTTTTTTGGTGGTTCTCCAATTTACTAATGAGCATCGTATTCCTTGCACCCCACTATATCTTGTGGGAGTCATAAATACTTTTCCAGTTTGATTTAATTCCATAAGAAAATTTTGTACCTCTTCATCTTTGTCAAAATTATTTAAAGTGAAACAAATATTATTCAATCTAATTGGGGCTAATAGTTTGAATGATGCATGAGAGTTGATTCTATGCCCTAAATCCTTTGCAAGAGAAATGCAGTTATCTACAATTTCAGCATAACCTTCTTTACCATAAGCTTGTAATGTAAACCAAACAGGCAATGCTTTCAGTCGCCTTGAATTCTCTGGTAGTAGATTTAAATAATTGAAATTGTCAAAAGGGTTTCCGAGATAAGGAGCATTAGAGTTTTGAAAAGTCTCTGTTTGTAAGAAGCTATATTTTTTCTTTATAAAAAAGATGGCGCTTTCATAAGGTACATTCATCCATTTGTGACAATCAATAGTTACGCTATCTGATTTGTCCCAGTTCAAAATTAGGTATTGGTATTCTTCTGAACAAGCTGCAAAGCCTCCAAATGCAGCATCAATATGCCACCAAAATTTATATTGTCTCTTTAGCTGTTCTATTCCTATAAAGTCATCAAAGTCGACAGTATTTACAGTACCTGCACTCGAAATAATAATGGCGGGTTCACCATTTAATACTTTCAATTTTTCTTCTAAATCATCAAGACAAATGGCTTCTCCATTTCCTTTTATTGTATTTACTTTTATAAAATTAGTACTCCCCATTCCCAACATTGAAAGCGCTTTGATTGCTGATGAATGCGGCGTGGCAGATAAAACGTTAAAATTGTTTTTCATTCCATTTTTAGCAATATCCATTTCTATTTCCTTCCCATACCATTGTCTTGCTACTGCTAAACAGGTAAAGCTCGACATGGTAGCTCCAGTTACAAATCCACCTAAAAAATCTCCTTCTTGGAGATGAAAAAGGTCTAACATCATATTAATCGTTTGTAATTCTATATTCGCAGAAATATCTCCAAAACCATTAATTCCTTGAGTGTTCTGGTCGTATATGGAAGCTAACCAGTCTCCTACAATAGAAGCTGGAGTCGAACCACCTGTAACATATCCCCAAAATCGAGGACCGGAAGATGAAACAATTAATTCTTTGTATTTTTTATGAAATTTATTTAATGCCTCAATGGCTCCAATCCCAATTTGAGGCAATTTATCTTGAGTGGTATTTTTAAAAATAGAAGAAGTTTTTGTGTCATTTAATTCTTCAAGGTACTCTATGCTTTTCGCTTTTACAGTATTGAGAATTACTTCAAGGTTTTCTAAGTCCTCTTTCAGTTGTTTGTTCATTTTTTATTTTTTGCTTACAGCCAACGGTCTCGTGTATGCGGCGTGACCGGTTTTTACTGGACATGACCGCCATATACAATGTGAACGAAACCTCCGGTAGCTAAAGTGAAACCGGAGGCGTATTTTATAAAACAGTGCACCGCATGAAGCCTTATTTATTCTCGGCTGGCTTTTTTTAATATTTTCTAATTGTCATATAAATCGAAAATAATCCAAACAATAGAAATAGCCAAGCCCAATTTCTATCATTTTTCATTAGTTTTTTTACTCTGTTAAGATTTAAATATTCTTTATTTTCATGACTTATTTGATAGACTGAAATCTGTTCCCAATGGAAATGCCTTGTTCCAAAAGAAGGAGATCTTTCTTTTTTTATTTTCGTTTCGAGGTCATTTGATTTTACGCCAATCTTTACTTTGTCTCCTTTCACAAGTTCATTTAGTAATGACCTATTACAAGCTTTGTATCTAAATCCACTAATCTTGAATTTGAATTCAGGGTATTCCTCTGCAAAAATTCTAATATAATCTTTGCTTCTTCTACTACTTGATTCTATTTTGGGAGCTTCAGAAAGATTTATCTGTATTGTTTGTATTTCTCTTTCTAAATTATCAATATTCTCAAATTGTTTATCAATGAAAATCCCTAAAAACAAAAAAGTAGCGAATAAGAAAAATATTCTCAAGATAAATGTTTGTTGAAAATCATATCTTTTGAAATTTTTATCCTCAAGCTTTTTGAAATTCTTTCTTGCATATCTAACTATATCAAAATAGTTCAAATAAGAATTTGAATCAATCACCACAAATCCTTTCTCTGTCTTAAATATTAATTTTTTACCACTTTGATATTTTCCTTCATAGCTTTCTTCCTTGAATCCTTTTATATTTCTGAATACTTTTTTCTTTAGTTTATTTTTTGAAATTATTTCTTCAGAAGATATTTCTATTTCAGTTTGATTAATCCAATAATTTAGACAGGTTAATGAAAAGCCTAAAAGACCTAAAAATGTCATTAGTCCAATCAGGTCGAGATATGAATTATTGAAAATTTCTTTACTCGAAAGAAAAGCGATGAATGCAAAAAATATTGTTCCAAGAATCATCCAATTTCGAGCATAATTAGAAGGAACAGATTTTATTTTTTGGATATGCTTCATTCTTTTTCTTTTGCTTGCCGAGAACGGTCTCGTGTATGCGTAGGTGGGCGCATAGCCCACAACAGCATACACATTGTTGAACGAAACCTCCGGTAGCTAAAGTGAAACCGAAGGCGTATTTTATAAAAAGCCCTCACATCGGCTTCAATGCTTGGCACGGTGTGTCGCATGAAACCTTATTTATTCTGCTCAGTTTTTCTTTTTCATTTTAAATGTTCATCTGTAATCTTTAAAAGTATCTTTTTACCCGATTCTAAAAGTTCATTGATATTTGACTCGATGATTTTAAAATCACTTTTTTCAATTACTTCTTCGATGTATTTTCTTTTTCTTCCAATTCCTTTCCAAGCCACTAACGTAAAATTCCACAATTCTGAATTTACACCTTTGGCTTCAAAAGTTGGTTGAATAATTATTGCTTTCCTTATTCCATTATCTTCCCAATCAATTCTTCTTTCTTCAAATGTTCTTAAAGATTCAGGATAACCTGGTCTGTCTTTGGAAATTTTCGCATTGAGTTCTTTGCCAATTATTTCTATTTCTAATTCGATATTTTTGAATATGCTCATTTAGATTTACTTATGCTAACTCTTAGAATATCTAATTTGTTCTTTGGTGCATTCGGAGATAAAAAATCAGGGATTGTCTTTTCAGTTCTTCTTGGTCTTGTTAAAAATTCAACTCGCCATTCAGCTATTCTTTCTTCTTTCACATGGATATATTTTCCATTTTCAGGTTCGTCGATATATTCCTTTTGTAGAATGAGTGCTAATGGTTCTTCTGTCCCTTTATTATTTTCAGAAAATTCTTTTGCCTTTTTGAAATTTGTAAAAGCATAGTAGTAATCATTTCCCTCTTCTAAATCTTCTGCACCGTTTTCAGGGTGACACCAAACTCTATATTCTAAAACTTCATCCCAAACATATCCTCCTCCCGCTTTTGCCAAAGCGGAATATTTTCCAACCATTTTTTCATCGAGAACTTTTGGGTAATCCGTCATTTTTTTTCTTTTAATTGAGCAGAACGGTCAGGTGTACACGACTGTGCGAGGCGTTTAGTCTGCATGGGCGTGTAAACCCTTGTTATATTTTCAGTTCCTTTCTTTATTTTTTTCGGCGAATGCCGCCGCGTCCTGCTGCGTCCTGATTTTTCAAAAAGGCTTTGCAGGAACGTTGATTTTTTAGTCCAATTTTCGTGCTGCGCCCAAAGGCGACTTAGTCATTTTTTATCCCGATTTCAGTGCTGACCCAAAAACGCCTGACCCTAAAATTCTCAATTACCAGTCAAAAAACTTAAAAGCTGTCACGGCTCAAAAGTAAAGGTTGCCGACTCGTGTGAGGGCTACGCGTAAAGCACAGGTTTGCGCACGGCTCGCTTCGTCTGACTCGGGTGGGCGGGAACATTTGGCTGTCGGCAATCCTGCAACGGCAAACTGTTTGCTGACACTGAAAAATGCCGACAATTTTGTCCCCTAAAAACATTTGCACAATTTCCGGTTCCTGTCCTGACCCTGCCATTTCGTTTTTTGAAAAACTAAGCCTGCCGGTTCAGCTTCCTGAATAAACGCAGCTTTTGCCAGCCTCTTTTTTAATTGAATATAACGTTTCGGCTGTATGTGGCGTCTCCGCGAGTAGCGTGAAGAGATGGCAGCATACAGCTTGTTAGCCAACGTTTTCAATATGTAAAATATAAGTTAACTTGACTTTTTCGCAAGTAAAACAACTCTATGTCGTTCTAGCTTTATCCTAGAATTAGTAAATTTCTCACAGTATGTATCAATGGAGGAATGATCCAATTTTGAAAAATTTTCAAATATAGGTACACGATGCAAGAATTCCTTCAAGGCATCTTTTGAGCTATAATATTCGTGATACAGATACTCTTTACATTCTATTTTGATGAACCCTGCTTTACGATACTTGATTTTTAGTTCATCGGACACCTTGATACTAGATTCAAAATGCTGACCTCTTCCGACTATTTCTTTAAGCGATAACGCATCCTTTTCTCCGATTGTGATAAAGATAAAGTGCCCTTCCTGTTTGAGAACACGAAATACTTCGTTTTCTGGATCTGGACCTCTTCGACTTATTACTAAATTAATGGAGTTATCATCGAACGGAAGCTGGTATGCGTCTTCTTGGAGGAAACTTAGATTACTAAGTTTTGTCTCTTCCAGGAGTTCATTTGCCGCACTGATTAATGATGAAGGCTCAATACCGATTACGGTGGCATTAAACTTAGCTAACTTAGATGTAAAGTATCCATCACCGCAACCTAGATCGACTAAGGTGTTTTTGGGGTTAGAGTATAAATTAACTAAATGTGCGAAATAGCCTTCTGCCGAGTCAAAGCTTGGAGCAGATACATAGGAACGATCATGATCGTACTTTTTATACTTTTTGAATTGTTGATTGTAAAATTCTAGTTCGTTCAAATTAATATGATTTAAATTTTCGTAATCATCTTACTGGTATCTAACATAGCTTTTAATGGTGGCTAACGGTCTCGCATACACGCCGTGACCAGCTTTTGCTGGGCATGGACGATATTGCTTTTATTGGTGACTGTCTTCTTTTTTATTCAAATTTCCTGATTGTAACGTTTTGCGTTGGTAAAAACATGATAGCGGCTAGCCATTTAACTTTGCCTAAAGCGAATACTCGTCAGACGAATCCCTTTATTCAATGCGAATATTTTATGAGACAAATCACTACATTTCACAAAAACCTTCGTCAGACGAGTACTATCTCGCAAGCAAACTTAAACGGCTAGCCATGATAGCATTTAATATGCTGATTTTTAGCATTTTGCGAACCTTACTCGTCGGACATTTTCAAAATGTCAGACGAGATGAACTTATATTTTAATTTAAACAATTTTTAAAAAAGTTGCATTTGTTAGTTGAATCCAATTTTTAAATAAATAATGAGTGAATTAAACTTTTGAGTTCTTGATTATCAATTCGTAGTTCTTCTGATAGAACTTCTCTTAGACTTTCTTTATCTCCATTTAAAATCAAATTTCTTAGTTTTTTCTCCATAATTATTATTCAAATTTACACTAAATAATCTGAAAACCTTCGTGATAAATAATTTTCTTTAAATAAAAAAACATAACAAAAATTCTGAAAAACAACCCTATCTCAAACAAATCTCCCATTATTTACCTAACTTCGTGTCATTACTACACAAAGCTCAATAATATAATCATTTTCTTATGCCAATTTCCACTCAACTAAAGTACAAACTCTCCATCATTATATCAAGCTGCCTCATGGCTTTTAGCTGTTTTGCTCAAGTCACAACAGTAGGCAGTGGCAGCTACACCAATACTTTTCCCGGCACTGATCAAGCCGGAAGAAATGCCTATCCTTCGGGGTCGCCACAAGTCAGCGGCAATGCGATTGGCAAGCCCATTCCTACCAATGATTGGTGGTCGAAATTAGTGAAAGAAAACCATGCGGACAATTTATTCAACTATCCGATGACCTTGAAAACGACCAATCAAGGCTTGGTGGTAACTTACATTCCGTGGGGTGTCATTGGCGATTCATCGCCTATCGAAGTGGGTTTGACGGGACTAAATACCACGAGGGCAACAATCGCCGATTTTTCGGATTGGACGGTGAGTATGAACTGGAATGACGGCACACACGACCTCCAAACCACCGCTGGAATTGGGATGCCTTTTTTATATTTTGAAAAAGGAAATAATGACATCGTGGAGATTAAAGTCAATTCAGGAACGGCAACAATTTTGAATGAATTATTGATTATTGAAAATGCAAATAGTGGCGCAGACTTTGTCTTTTACGCGCCTGTCGGAAGCACTTGGTCGCCATCGGGAGGCACTTATACTTCCAATTTGAATGGAAAAAATTACTGGTCGATGGCGATGCTTCCACAAAGCACAAGTAATGTCACACTTGCCGCGCTGACGTATAAAAAGTATGCTTATGTTTTCCCGACAAATACTACGACAAACTGGACTTATGATGAAAATAACTCCGTATTAAGAACAGATTTTACGGTACAAACGGACATTAAAGAAGGCACTGAAACGACCATGTTACTCGGCTTGCTACCGCATCAATGGAGCAACTTGGCGGCGGATTCAGCAACACCCAATGAATCAAGTTACAGCACCGTCAGAGGCGAACTCAAAACGCTCAACGGCAATAGCTTTAGCGTCGAAAATACCTTCAAAGGCATATTGCCGACCTTGCCTTATCTCAACCAATATAGCAATGGATTTAGCCCCGCCGATTTAGCCAATAAAATCGCGCAAATCGAAAATGACGGCTTGGCTTCATGGACAGATTCCTATAACGAAGGGCAGGTGATGAACCGCCTGATTCAGACCGCAAGAATAGCGGATAAAATGGGCAATATTGCCGCCCGCGACAAGATGATTGCAACGGTCAAAGAACGCTTGGAAGATTGGTTGAGCTACGAATCGGGCGAGGTGGCTTTTCTGTTTTATTATAATAATACTTGGTCTGCATTATTGGGTTATCCTGCCGGACATGGGCAGGACAGCAACATCAATGACCATCATTTTCATTGGGGGTATTTTATCCATGCGGCGGCATTTATGGAGCAATACGAACCCGGCTGGGCGAGTCAATGGGGCGATATGGTTGACCTCTTGGTACGCGACGCGGCTTCGGCGGACAGAACGGATGCGACCTTTCCTTTTTTGAGAAATTTTAGTCCATACACTGGGCATTGTTGGGCGAATGGTTTTGCCACTTTTCCGCAAGGAAATGATCAAGAATCGACCTCTGAAAGTATGCAATTCAACTCGGCTTTGATTCACTGGGGAAGCATCACAGGGAATGATGAAATCCGCGATTTGGGCATTTATTTATACACCACCGAACAGACTGCGATTGATGAATATTGGTTTGATGTCTATAACCGCAATTTTGGGGCGAATCAACAATATAGTTTGGTGTCGAGAGTTTGGGGAAATTCCTATGATAATGGGACATTTTGGACGTCGGATATTGCGGCATCCTATGGAATTGAATTGTACCCGATACATGGCGGTTCTTTGTATTTGGCTCATAATCAATCGTATGCACAAAGCCTGTGGAACGAAATTACCGTGAATACCGGCATCTTGGGCAATGAAGTCAATCCTAATTTGTGGCATGATACGTATTGGAAATTTTTATCATTTACAGACCCGCAAGCGGCGATAGATTTATATGATTCCTACCCTGACCGTTCTTTAAAATTTGGTATTTCTGATGCTCAAACTTATCATTGGCTACACGCCATGAACGCACTCGGAACGGTCAATACCAATATCACCGCAGACCACCCGATTGCCGCAAGTTTTACGGATAATAGTGGTCAGATTACTTATGTCGCTCACAATTATTCAAATGCAGCAATTAGCGTTACATTTTCGGATGGATATACGCTCAATGTTCCGGCAAATCAAATGGCAACGAGTCGTGATTTGAATGTTTCGGGCGCACTATCTGCCGACTTTTTACAGGCGTATGCCAATGGAAGTGTTGATTTGACAGCAAGCATAACGGGAACGGGCGTTACGAATGTAGAATTTTATGATGGCAATAATTTGATTGGTGCGGATGCTACGCCACCTTATGAAATAGAAGCGGCGAATTTGACGGCGGGTATTCATAATATGTATGCAAAAGTTTATGTCAATAGTCAATTTGTCACCACGAATATCGTCACTATTCAGGTGGGTGAACAAGTACCGTTTTCGGGTTCAGCTTTTGTGATTCCGGGTATCATTGAGGCGGGTAATTATGATACATTTGAAGGAGGTGTTGGGCAAAATATTTCTTATACAGATAATGACCAAAATAATAATGGCGATTATAGAACGGATGAATACGTGGATGCAGCTTTAGTGACCAATGAAGGACCAACCGTTGGCTGGATAAGTGCCGGGGAATGGTTGGAATATTCGATTGATGTACAGACGACAGGATATTATGATGTGGACATTCGTTATGCGTCCGGCAATCCGAATGGCGGCGGTCCTTGTCACTTCGAAATTGATGGGAATATCATTAGTCCCTCAATCACATTTAATACGACAAATGGTTGGGGAAATTGGGCAACAAAAGTCGTCAATAATGTTCCCCTAACCGCCGGAGAACATATCCTAAGATTGGCAATAAGCGATGGCGAATTTAATATCGGCAACATGGATTTTAGTTATTCAAATCCGCTAAATTATGTACCGCCGATTGCCGATGCAGGGGCAAATGTAGTGGTCATTTTACCAACTACGACGGCAACATTGGATGGCTCACAGAGCAATGACCCGACAGGGCAAGCGATTACGTATTATTGGGAACAAATTTACGGACCTTCCATTATCAATTTTAATAATAACACCATCGCATCTCCAAATATTTCTAACCTCGAAGAAGGGGTTTATAAATGCAAATTAATGGTCAGCGATGGTACATATTCGGCAAATGACGATGTATTAGTCATCGTACAAAGCAATGCCAATGCCAACCCAATCGTAAGCATTACTTCGCCCACTAATAATGCTTCTTTTGCCGAAGGAAATACCATAAATATCGAAGCTACGGCAAGTGATTTGGATGGTACGATTGCTTTGGTGGAGTTTTATGCCGATGGTGTCAAAATTGGTGATGACAGCACTGCGCCATTCAATTTTCTCTGGACAAATGCCGCCGTAGGAACGCATCAAATCACCGCGACAGCAACGGATAATCTCGGCGCACAAGGCAATTCACAAACCATCAATATAACTGTAAATCAGGTAGTTGCTTGCACCGAAACCTCCAATGAAGCCATCGTCAATTCATTTTCTACCGGCTATATCAGCACCTTTGAAACCGTAGGCACGAATGTGACGATTACCTTTGAATTATTGGATACGGATAAGGTCGGAGTGGTTGCTTATTTGTGGCAGGAATCGCCATTTTCCGAAGCACAAATGGATAATGTTTCGGGGCAAATATTTTCAAAAACAATCGGCGGTCAGACCATTGGTTCGACGATAAGTTATGCCTGTAAATTTGCTTATGCTGGAGGGCTTTCTGTGACCAAATATATTGATTATGTCGTGGGTGATGATTGTTCGGGCAATAGTGGCGACACAGAAGCACCCACTAATTTTACAGCAAGCATCGGCGATGTAACTGCCAATTCTGTCGAACTTTTATTAAACGGAACGGACGATTCAGGCACGGTCATTTATACGGTTAATTATGGTGGAAATATAGTGACTGCATCCGGCGCGTCGGGTGAGGAAGTGTCGCTCATCATTACAGGGCTCACGCCCGAAACGCTGTATAATTTTGATGCCGCAGCCAGCGACCTTTCAGGCAATCAGGCTGCAAATAATCCAATATTTTTATCCGCAACCACCCTGCAAGATATAAGCACGGAATGTGCCGGAACGAGTGCGGAGTCTCAACAAGGCGCGTTTTCGATTGGTTATAATTACAGCTTCCAAACCAGCGGAACAGCCGTTACTTTTACTTTTGAATTATTGGATACCGACAAAACGGGTGTCATTGCTTATCTCTGGAAGGAATCCCCTTTCGGAGAGACGCCAATGGATAATGTTTCCGGTTTGACCTTCTCCAAAACAATACCGAATCAAACGGTGGGTTCGACGATAAGTTATGCCTGTAAATTTGCTTTTGCAGGTGGCTTGGCAGTGACCAAATATTTCGATTATGTCGTTGGGGATGATTGTGCGGGAGCGATTGATTGTATTGCTCCGGGAAGTAGTATTTGTTTGGATGCCAATTACTCTTCCGCTTTTGACAATACAGATACTCCAATCATTAGCGATTTGATAATAAATTGCCAAAATTCGACTATTGAATCCGGCGCGACGGTGGAGTTGGAGGCAAAATCTTGTATTATGTTGGATGTTGGGTTTACGATAGATTTAGGAAGTGAGTTTGCTGCGGAGATTAGTGGGATGGAGTATTGTGGTTCTAATTTGTTGGAATTGAAGATGGAGGGAGTGGAGGATGTTAAGGGGAAAGAAGTGAAGGGCGAAATTGATGATTGACTAATAAAATAAAAAGCACCAAACTCAACCGTCATTCCAAACTTGATTTGGAATGACGGTTAGTATTACTTTTATTTCTCTTTATCAATGAATTTCCTCAAATCAATTTTTGCAACTTCATTTCTTACATAATCGAGACTTTGCTTGTCGGACATTTTTAGGATAGGATGTTTAAATCCAATGGTATCTTTCAATATTTCACATATTTCGGTAATCCATTGACTCATACTCATCTGAACTATTCTCCCATCAATTGATTTTGCCATTTCTGCTATTCTACTTTTCGCACCAATTCTATCTACGATAACTATCGTTGACATGAAATGTTTTTTTCTCCCAAATTCCATTTCTCGTTCAAATCTCGAAACTTTATCAAGTGAAATTTCTGTATTTCCCGGTCCAATAAAACCAATATCAAACCTGACTCCAACTCCGGGTTTAAAAAGCAATGTAGCGTCACTCTCTCTTTTGTCGCCTCTCGAAGAAAGCCAAAAGACCTTTTTCATTTTCTCGGTATTCGATTCTTCGATGTACTCAAAACCAAGTATCGTCAACAAAGAACCTAAAATGAGTTTCTCAAACAATTTGCCATACATTGACTTTTCGGAACCTCGGATTGCTAAAGTTTGAGTGCCGATAGCTGTAAAAATTTGTAATAATGCATTCCAATCAATCCAAAACGAATCCTTTCCGAGATTTAATGTTCCACTTAAATCTCCGAGCGTTTTATTCAATTGGTTGGCTGAGTTTGTTAGAGAATTTTCTAAGTCGGAAAGGTAGTCTTTTGTAGTTTCTTCATCACCTCTCATCACATTTTGAATACCTTTCTTGGTTAATCCCAACATCCATTCTAAATAGAGCTTTTCCTCCGCTGAGAGTTTACTATTTTTTAATTCATCCGAGATGATTTCTGACATATTACTGCCAAAATTCTCAATGTTTTTCGATGCTTGCAGATAAGTGAAAAACAAGGCAGCATTTGATAGAGAAAGCCTTTTTCTTGTCAATCCTTCTGTGAGAGACCTTATGTTTCCACCACATAAAACAGATGCAACAACGTCTTTTATAGCTTCATCGCCGACTCGTTCAATCATCTCAATTGCAGAATATTTCGCTAATCTTTTCCCCATTTCAGGGATAAATTGAGAGACGACTTTCTCATTCGATTCCGTTTTTTTCTTTTTGCCCATAATTAAAAATCAAGGTAAAGTTTGTCGGCAGGTTTCGGCTCATAGTTTATCCAATTCACGTTTTGGGCTTCGTTATGTAACCAATCGGGAATTTCCCTTTCAATTATCTTAATATATTTTTCTTCTTTTTCAAAAAGAACAAATCTTCTACCCAACTTGACTGCTGCCTTTCCCGTTGTACCTGTTCCACCAAAAGGATCCAGAACGACATCATTTTTAAATGAATAATATCTAATTACTTTTTCTGCTAAATCATTAGGAAATATAGCCGGATGCTCTTTGCTATTCGCCGGATGAATCTTCCAAAGATTAGTTTTTTCATATCCATCTTTTATTTTTGATTCTTCAACTAATTCAGGTTTCGGATGCTTACGAATATGCCAATCAATTAATTTATTAGTTTTTTTTCTGTAAACTAAAACATACTCGGTTACGGGAACTGCTTTGTATTGTAAGGGGTTTCTATCGGCAGCAAATCTTCGTCCTCTACCTGTTGCCCAACCTGCCCCCTCTGGTTTTACCCAAATAATATCATCAATAAAATCAAATCCTTCTTCAATGAAAATACGATGCACATCAAATGGAACAGCAATTCTTTTTGAGGCTTCATTTCTACTTGCCCTTCTGATTAAAACATGAGATATATTCATTACAAAAAATCTTCCTTCATTTAAAACGCGGTGTGCCTGCTGGATAATTTTTCTCAACTTCAATAAATAATCTTCATAGGTCACGTATTCAGAATATTCAGGACGTGCATTATAATATGGTGGTGAAGTGAACACTAAATCAACGGATTCTGCGGGAGTTTCCGCAAGTAATTCTTCCGAGTCTCCAAACCCTACTGTATTTCTTAAGGTTGATAATTTAGGTATTCCATTAGATTTTCGTTTCTTTTTCGTTCCATTTCCATTTGTTCTCCCCAATAGCCTTGATTCAAGAATTTTTTTATTTGTTGTTTTGGGAAGTTCAATTAATGAAGTAATTGCATCAATCACGACTTCCCCAATTTTATCACCATTGGGAGATTTTAACGGAACTCTATAAATGTCATATCGGTCATCAATTTCCGGTAGCCCAAAAGTTATAACCTTTTCTAAATCAACTTGTTTTAAGTATTCTTTAGCAATTGACTTCGCTTGTGCAATGGTCTTAATTCTGTATTCTTTTGCTTTTTTTCTCATATTTTGGCTTGTCAATTATCCTCAATTTTCATTTAAGTATCAAACATACAACAAAATCTCCAAACCACATCGCTCGACCATGCGCTTATTGCCGACTGAATTGCTCATCCGAATGTAACATTATTCCAATATCGCTTTCATACTATATCTCGGTTGCAAGGTGATTAGGGCTTCCATTTCTATCTTTTGATGGCGGGATAAGAGGTATCGTAATGCAAGCTGTGTCGGAGTATTTGGACTATAAAAAGGTAGAAAAGTTCGTCTGAAGTTATTAACGTTGCTAAGATACATCATATATCTAAATTATCCAAAGGACTGTTTATTTTTCTTCGCTCAAATTCTGGGCAAATCTTCCAATCGTGAGTGATTTGATAATAAGTTGTCAAAATTCCACTATCCAATCCGGCGCAACCGTAGAGTTAGAGGCAAAATCTACGATTATGTTGGATGTGGGGTTTACGATAAAATTAGGTGGTGAGTTTGCTGCGGAAATTAGTGGGGTGGAGTATTGTGTTTCTGATTTGTTGGAATCGGAGACGGCGGGAGGAAATGATGATTGATTTGCTCTATTTCAGGGAATTTGGTTGCTTGTAACGGTCTCGCTACCTGCCGTAGTCCGCAGGCTATGGGTAGGTATGCATTGCTATATCCGCTTTTTATTTTTCCTTTAGATTGATTCTTTTTATTTTTCCTGTACCGTCACTTTCATAAAGTTGAGTTCCAACTTGACGCACATATTTCAAAGGGATTTTTGGGTTATTAATGTCTTTTCCTCCGTCATTATGCCACTTTGTTTCCCATTTTGTATAGTATGGTTCTAAATCCGTAGGAGTAAGTTTATGAATTTCTAATATTTCAATTCCTCTATAAACAGCAAAAATCCAATCTACTTTTCTATATTTTGCTATTATTGTCGGATTCATATGATGATGAGTGGAAAAGTTTTTTGTTAAAGCAACATTTATCGATTTTAGTTCATATTCATTTCCGTCTTCATCAATAGCGTCATTTCCTTCCCTTCCCGGCAAATCAGAAAGTCCTGTAATTAATAATACTTGAAGAAGTTTACCTCCATTGTCTTGGAAAATATCATTTATTCCATTTTTATTAGCTAAATCCTGAAGCATTTGTAGTGATGGATATATTAAATTAAACATCTGAATGGCTCCGTTACCTGTTTCCGGTTCTTTTGCCAGATCTGTTTGGACTTCCCTTTTTAGTAAATCAGATATATCGACTTTTAAAGCACTCGCTATGGCACATAATTTTTCAATTGAAATGTTTTGCTTAGCATTTTCAATATAACCAATATAAGTTCTGTCTATTTCAGCCTTAAACGCAAGTTCTTCTTGTGTTAAGCCTAATTGCTTACGATATTTTACTACATTGGATGCTAAAACCTGTAATAAATCCTCTATTTTGTTGAGTAATTCCATGACAGCAAAAATGTAGAATATAATCGGAGTTTCTCTCCGAATATATTCGGAGTTTTAAATAAATTGACTATATTTGTCTTATGAAAAAATCATATACTACGAGATACGGAACTCAATACAATGGAAATTCTTTGGATTTTCTTGCATCGTTGGATGATGATAGCATTGATTTAGTAATGACAAGTCCTCCTTTTGCATTACTCAGAAAAAAGGAGTACGGAAATGAAGATCAACCTGAATACATAGAATGGTTGACACAATTTGCGAAATTAGTTTATGCGAAACTTAAACCAACCGGTAGTTTTGTTTTAGACTTAGGTGGTGCATATAAAAAAGGCTTGCCTGTCAGAAGCCTTTATAATTTTAGGGTGCCAATTGCCTTTTGTGATGAAATAGGATTTCATCTGGCTGAAGACTTTTATTGGTTTAATCCCTCAAAACTTCCAAGTCCTATTGAATGGGTGAATAAAAGGAAAATTAGAGTAAAAGATGCCGTAAATAATATTTGGTGGTTCTCCAAAACGCCTTTCCCTAAAGCGGATGTAACTAAAGTTTTAGCCCCTTATAGTGGCAGAATGAAAAAATTACTTGAAAATCCGGAAAAATATTATAAGCCAACAGAAAGACCCTCAGGTCATAATATTGGCTCTAATTTTAAAGATAATGGTGGGGCTATACCTCCAAATTTGCTTCAAATTCCAAATTCAGAATCTAACTCGGTCTATCTTGCTAATTGCAAGAAAGTAGGCCTTAAAAGTCACCCTGCAAGATTTCCTCCAAAGTTACCTGAGTTCTTTATCAAGTATTTAACAGATGAAAATGATTTAGTTATTGATATTTTTAGTGGTTCTAATACAACAGGTTTGGTTGCGGAACAATTGAAGCGAAACTGGATTTCAATTGATTTAGATAATTCTTATACTGCAATGTCGTCATTTCGTTTTTTACCCAAATCTTTATCTCAAAAAGATTTATTAAATGTTTACTATTCTATCTTGGCTGGAAATGAAATTAAAATTTTAGATTTCCTTTCCAACGGAAGAGAAGTGCCCAATCTTACTAAAGAATTTGTTTTTAGCCAAAAGAATTCTCTTGAACAGCTTGGCAAACTAAAGAAATCTGATTTGAAGAAACTTCAAGTTTTAGAAACGGCTATTTCTGTTTTTTCTTAATTGGACAGAACTCCTATATTTGGACTTTGGACAAAATGGGAATTAGGTAACTGGGAAATTAGGTTCAAAGCTGTAATTTATTGATAATCAATTGAATATATTTTATTCAAAAAATAAAATATGCAGTTAATTATATTTTGTAAAAATTTAAAAACGAGGGTTTTACCGAATTTCCCACACCAATAATTAAACTTTAAGTTCGGGGCAATACGCCCCTATGGCAGGATGTCAAATAGAGACACCAAGCCATACGCTCAGGAAAAAGTTCGTGAGTTTAAACGCCTTTACTCAGTTCCCGTTAATCCGAGT
>CALIZI010000250.1 GCA_938028705.1 uncultured Saprospiraceae bacterium
TAAGTAGTTGGACAAAAATAAACTAACAACATTTTGAACCACTAAGTACACAAAAAACACTAAATCGAACTAACGAAAAAGAACACAAAAACCTCATAACCAATATGTTAGAAAATTATTTAGTGACCTTTGTGTTAATTCGACCTTCGTGTTTTTTGTGTACTTAGTGGTTCAATATTTTTGTCGCACTACTTACATTCAAATTTTATTAAACAAATCATCTTCACGTTCACTTATTAATCATTAATCATTAACCATTAATCGTTAGTTATCAAAATTTAAAATTGAAAGTCAATGAAGGTAAAATCGGGAATAAAGACACCTGTTTTCCAGCAATTCCCGTAACTCCCCCAATATCGTCTGTTTCTGTTTCAAAATAAATAAAGTAGGGATTACGACGGTCATAAGTATTATAGGTATTGAGCGTCAGGTCGGCTTCAAAATTGGGTTTGTTCAAAAACATTTTCATGACAATCCCTAAATCCAGTCGATGATAAGGGGCTTGGCGGAAGCTGTTGCGTTCTTGGAAAATGGTGCCGATACCACCACCGCCATTTCCGATAATATCCTGAAAATAAAACCGCGCTTCGGGCAGCGAAGTCGCACGTCCGGTTTGATAGACCCACGCACCTGTGAACGTGAATTTGCGATTGAGGTCGTAGAGCAAAACTACGGAAGCGTCGTGTCGTCGGTCGTAGGTAGCGGGAAAACGATTGCCTTTATTAATGTCGTCAAAATCACGCCAAGTCCATGAGAGCGTGTAGCCGACCCAGCCTGTAAATTTACCTTCTTTTTTCTCCAGATAAATCTCATTGCCATAGCTGTATCCGCGCCCAAAAACGAACTCGTCATTGAGGTTGGGATTGATGAAAATTTCCGCACCGTCGCGGAAGTCAATTTGTCGCTGTTGCCATTTGTAATAGAACTCATTGGTGAGTAGAAATTGATCGCCGATAGCCACCGAAATACCCGCTGCCACTTGGTCGGAAAGTTGCGGTTTGACCACACTATTTGAGGGATACCATATATCAGTAGGCAAGGACGCACCCGAACTCGATACCAAGTGAATATACTGAAACATCCGCGTATAACTCGCTTTGATTGAAAAGTTAGGATTCACGCTATAACGCATTGAAAATCTGGGTTCTAAGCCATAATAAAAAGTAGAATCGCTATAGAAAGATGACAGCCGAAGCCCGGCATTGATTTTAAAATTTTTAGTCACTTCAAAGTCGTCTGATACGTAGGCATTTGCCTCCCAGCCCGTAAAGTTTGTCTCGGAATCAAACAAAGGATCTTCCTCACCTTCGCGCTCCACTTGCAAGCGTCCGACATTGAACTCGTGCCAGGTCCAGTCTGCCCCAAATTTGAGGCTGTGACGACTGCCCGGTTCGGCATAAAAATCAATTTTTGTATTATAATCCCGAATGCCCGAACCGACCTCAAAACTGAAATCATCAAACTGATTGGCAATTAAATAATCGTAATCTGAAAAGGTAAAAGTCATATTGGAAAACAGGCGCGGATTATAGATGTGATTCCAACGTGCAGTGGTGGTGATATTACCCCAATCGAATTTGAAATTAAAATTATCATCGTCAAATAAAAAGGCATCGCGCCCGAAATAACCGCTCAAAAATATACGGTCTTTTTCGCCCAAATCGTAATTCACTTTTGCATTCAAATCATAGAAAAAATAATCGGGAATCAGGTTGGCATCAGGGTTATCTTCATTGGCTCTGTTGATGGCTCGCGTAAAAATATCAGCATAAGTCCGCCGCCCCGAAACGATAAACGAACCTTTGTTTTTCACTATCGGACCTTCAAGTGTCAGGCGCGAAGAAATCAGCCCCAAGCCACCCGTAGCTGCAAAACGTTTGCGATTGCCTTCCCGCAATTTGACATCAATGACAGAAGACAGTCGCCCGCCGTACTGTGCCGGAAAACCACCTTTGAAAAGTTGTACATCCTTGACTGCGTCGGAGTTAAATGTACTAAAAAAACCGAATAAGTGAGACGGATTATAGACAATTGCCTCGTCGAGTACAATCAGATTTTGGTCAGGACCACCACCGCGTACTATCAAACCCGACGTACCTTCTCCGCCACTGCTCACACCGGGTTTGAGTTGCAAGGTCTTGATAATATCCACTTCGCCAAATAGCGCAGGCAGTGCTTTTGCCTCTTTCATACTGATTCTGTCCACGCTCATTTGAGTGGATTGCACCTGCTCTTTGGCAGAGTTGGCTTTGACGACAATCTCTACGAGTTGTTCGGCACCGGTACCTAAGTCAATGTTGCTTGTAATGTCCTGATTGAGGGTCATCGTCTCGATTTTATCCTCAAAACCAAGATACGAATAGGTCAATTCTACCACACCCGCAGGCAGCGTAATGGAGTAAAAACCATAAGCATTGCTCGTCGTGCCATCACCCGTTTTTTTGTCTATTATCGTTACACCAATCAGGGTTTCGCCACTATCGGCATCTTTGACCGTACCGCTAATGGTGTATTTTTCTTTGCCGATAGCCGAAGCAGTATTCGGCGCATCCACACGATCTTGTACGATGTCTGTATCGTTTGTTGTATCGTCGGAAATCGGGGGCGTGACGGGTGGTGGAGGAGTGGTCGTTTCTTTTTCAACTATTTGTGATTGCGTACTTTGTGAGTTTTTATCTTCAAAAATAATTTGTTGAGTAGAAGTCACTTCTTCGCGGGTTTCGGTGGGCTGTGTTTGTTCGTTACCCTCTGCATCAATGATCGTTTTCTCAATAACAGTACGCTTGAGGATAGAGACTTCAACTATCGTATCATAAGTGATAATCTCGCGGTCTTGGGCTTGAATTTGAATAGTAAAAGCCAGAATTAAGCTGAATAACAGCAAATATTTTTTCATTTTTGAATTAACTTATTGTGACTCTGCTTTTGCATTATAATTATTAATTTTAAAAAATATAAATTTTCAAATTATTTGGTCACACTGAAATATAGGTGTTTTTAAATTAATTAAAATTATTTTATAATTTATTTATTATTAAAAATTAATTAATTATAAATATTTTTTATTATAAAATAATTTAAAAATTTCCTTATTTCAGTAGAACCATTTATTATTTTAATTTTATTAAAAAATAATAAATAATTTATATATTAATAAAAATTAAAATACAAAAGTTGAGTTATGAGTTTTAAATTATTTCTTTTTTTGGTTGACAATGCTCTGTTTCTAAGCTGCTTTCCCAATTTTCTGATGCCAAAAATCTAATCTTGTAAGTAATGACACAAAAATAGATTAACAAGTTTTTAGCACTCAATGTTCAAGTTAAACTTTTGGACAAAGGAAGTTATGGAATTTGGGAATATAGGCAAAACCCTTTGTTTTTTACTACGTACAATCTCTCCTTTACAAAGGTTTAACTTACTATTAACAAAAAGTAGCCGTCAGAACATTAGTGTTGTAGTGTTGTAGTGTTGTAGTGTTGTAGTGTTGTAGTGTTGTAGTGTTGTAGATTAAGAACTACAACACCACAACACCACCACCACAATACCACAACACCACAACACCACAACACCACAACACTAAAAAACCTAATTGATTCGTTATGATTTAATGGGTAATTATTCGTAATTTTATTTTTTTAAACAATGGTGCAATTATTGCTTTTTATATAAATGGCTGATTGATGAATTAGTGGAGCGGTAAATCAACTAATTAGCTGATTCACCGTTCAATTAATTGACCAATCAACTACCCGATACATCCATTCTAACATAAAATTATAAGCATAGTATAATGTATAAATCGCTGACTATTTTGAGTATCATAGCTTTTATGAGCTATACCATACCCATAAATGCACAAAAAATCATCAAACTCAACAACCCTTCTTTTGAGGATGTACCTGCTGCCGGTAATACACCAATAGGCTGGCAGGACTGCGGTATGCCCGGCGAAACCCCTCCCGATACTCAACCCAATGCCACCTTTCAAGTCACTAAACCGGCAAAACATGATAGTACCTACATTGGTATGGTGACACGTGATACCGATACGTGGGAAGCCGTAGGGCAACATCTCGAAATGCCGCTTCAAGGCGGGAGATGTTACGATTTTAGTCTATATCTTGCCCGTTCCGAATCGTATTTGAGTAGGCGAAGAACCGATGCTACTCCTATACAATTCACTCAACCTATCAAACTTCGAATATGGGGAGGTAACAACTACTGCGATAAAAAAGAACTGCTCGACGAAACGGAAATTATTGAACACACCAATTGGAAAGCCTATGAATTTAAGCTAGGTCCGGTACGCGAAATCAGCCATATCATGTTGGAGGCTTTTTATAATACTCCCACGCTTATGGCTTATAATGGTAACTTGCTGATAGACGATTGTTCAGCGATTACACTCACCAAATGTCCGGGAGAAAAGCCATTGATTGCTAAAAATGACCCGCCTACCAAGCGTCCTCGTGACAAAGACAAATCAAAGTCGAAAAAGGATGCCAAGAAGGACACCAAAAAAGATACAAAAAAACCTAAGACATCATCCAGTAAGCGTAAAGATAGAGACAAAATTGCTTCTGTTGATAAAAAAGAATCCGCCTCAAAGACACCTAAACCCAAAGTAGAAAAAATAGAAAAAGAAGATATTAGTTCCAAAACACCGCCAGCGTCAGGAGGAGGCTTCAATAGAAAAAAACCGGAAACAGATGACAAAACCTTAGAAGGTACGTCCAAAAGTCCGCCTGTTGAGAAAGAAGATCCGGTGGTGGCAGTAAAACCACCTAAACCAAAGCCCAAACCTAAAGTATTGACCGGTATTTCAGAAATAGATGAAACAGCTATTGAAGAAGGGCAAGTCATTCGTGTTGATAAACTCAGATTCCCTGCCAACTCGTCTGTACTTACAGAGAGTTCGCATGAGATATTAGATGAAGTGTATGATTTCCTAACACGTAATCAACACATTATCATTGAAATAGGAGGACACACTAATGGTGTTCCTTCTCACGAATATTGCAACAGACTCTCTAAAGAACGTGCAGAATCTGTTGCCCGATATCTTATCGAAAAAGGTATTGGTAAAGAACGAATCGCCGCAGAGGGCTACGGTAAAACTCAACCTATTGCAGATAATGACACCAGTTCGGGACGTAAGAAAAACCAACGGGTGGAGATTAAAATCATTAGTGTCAAGGGATAAATAACAACTAATGTAATAATGTTAAAATGCTTTAATGCGATGATGAAACACATTGTAGCATTATCGCATTTTGGCATTAAAGCATTCAAAAATTCATTCATTCTACATTCAAAATTCATTCATTATATAACATGAAAAACATTATTCAGCTTACTTTTTGTTCAATTTGTGCTTTAGTTGTATTGACCTTCAGTAGTTGCTATGAGCAGGAAGGTTGCCAAAACCCTGATGCCGTCAATTACGATCCACTCGCCGAAGTGGACGACAATACCTGCGACTTTCCCAATATGGTCATTAATTTTTCTCCGGTCCTTCAGGTCACTGATACCTTAACGCGAGACAGCGTCTTTACCGACCCCAATACTTCTATGCCCGATACCGTAAGGGTTCGTGTCATAGAAGACCGAATTGTTCGGGTGAGTTTTGGTCAGCAAATCGAGCTTCATCGCCAAAATGATGGCTATAAAGCGCAATTGGATGCCGCAGATTTTAGTATCTCCGATATGGTATTTACGACCGCAAAAGAAACCTTTACATTTGATACTGCTGATGTCTTAGATATTGATAGAGAGTATGTTATAGATGAATTAAAAGTAGCTGATGTGACCGATCTTACTTTTAATGTAAGTACGATGAACATACGACTACAGGTGGACACTAACCGCAATGACGAGTACGAAGACGATGAAGTCGTAGAGCTATCCTGCACCTATAATAATACACAAATTCGAGTGCTTCCAGATGAACATATTGTGGGGAGTATAAATTATGAACTGACCGTAGGCTTGGATTTAGAACAATTTTTTAAGCTCAGTCAACTTAGTAATCCAGCTAGTATCTCATGTCCCAATCCACTGACGAATACAGATAATATATTTATTTTTAAATAAATTGAAAATATATAAACAATACAGTAAAAAACCTATAAGGTCTTTTAAAGACCTTATAGGTTTATGTATTGTGTTTAATTTTATATCAATATTTTTACTTACACTTTCCGCTTGTTGCAACGATGATAATGCCCTGACCACCGCAGACACACCTTACGAACTTACCTTACCCGCCAATTTTCCGCCACCCGAAATTCCTGACGACAACACCCTTACAGACACCCGTATCGAACTCGGTAAAAAACTCTTTTTCGACCCTATACTCTCCCGCGACACGACCGTTTCCTGTGCCACCTGTCACCTGCCTTCCAAAGCATTTACCGATGGCTTGCCCATAGCCACAGGCATACATGGGCGCGTAGGTTTTCGCAATGCACCTTCCCTTGCCAATGTCGCATGGCATCCCTATTTTTTTCGTGAAGGCGGTAGCCCGAGCCTTGAAACGCAAGCACTCGGACCCATTGCCGACGAGTTTGAAATGGACAATACCGTAGCCGAAGCCGCAAGGCGATTGAGAGCCGATCCCGCTTATGTTGAACTCTCCCAAAAAGCTTATGAGCGCGAACCCAATGCCTACGTTATCAGTCGGGCATTGGCGGCATTTCAGCGAATTTTGGTCAGTGGCAACTCACTCTACGACCAATACGAAGCAGGTAATGAAAACGCATTAAGCTCTCAACAAATACGAGGTAAAAATCTCTTTTTCAATGACTTACAATGTGCTACCTGCCACGTGGGTTTCGATTTTACCAATTATAATTTTGAAAATAACGGACTCTACACCGACTATACCGATGAAGGACGCGCCCGTCTTACCGGCTCTACTACCGACATAGGAAAATTCAAAACGCCCTCCCTTCGCAATGTCGCCCTCACCGCTCCCTATATGCACGATGGCAGCCTACCCGACCTCCAAGCCGTTGTCGAACATTATAATTCCGGCGGCACCAATCACCCCAATAAAAATCCTAAGATTGAAGCCCTTAATCTCAGCCCTCAGCAACAACAAGACCTGATCAGTTTCCTTGAAAGCCTGACCGACAGTACCTTTATCAACAACCCTAAATTTCGTTGAACCTTACAACTACCTACAATAAAACAATCTAACTTCTAACCTTTGATTCTCCACCATCTTCATGTACGACTAACGAGGTATTTTTTTTATTTTTAAAAATGCTTTTGTCCGGCATTCTCGCAAGATACCTTTTGCAGTATTCTAGCTTTGGCGATACGACATTCGTGCATTATAGTTTTTAGGTACTCTATCCGTTTTTCACTCCATTGCTAAATATGTGGATAAGTAGAATGTATAAATTGACATACAGGGCTTGCAAATATACTTTCCAAAATATACCAAACTCAAAGTATTCAAGCCCAATATTCCGCATAAAAACCACAGATAAAAACTCAAATATAGCCACACCGCACCCAAAGAATGAAAGACCGGACAATGAATCTCAAAACAAAGTTGATACTTGCGATTGAACTTACTATCTTTGCCAAAATTTTAAACCAAGGCATCCAAAATAATTAATACCAATTACCGAATACCAAAATGCTGGAAACAAAAAATTTAAAATATCAATATACAGGCGGAACAAGCCTTGTATTCCCCGACATTCATGCCGAGAAAGGCGAGCATTGGCTCATACTCGGTCAATCGGGTTGTGGTAAAACAACATTATTGCATTTATTGGCGGGCTTACTGACACCAAAGGCAGGCAGCATACAGGTCGGCAATACGGATATTACCCAACTCAGCGGTGCAAAACTCGATACATTCAGAGGACAAAATATTGGTATTGTCTTTCAAAAACCACATTTCGTAAAAGCACTGACGGTGAAAGCAAACCTCCAAATGGCGCAGTACCTCGCGGGTGTATCGCAAGACGAGCAACGTATCCGCAGCATTCTGGACCGTCTCCATCTCGCACACAAACTCAAATCTCACACCGATGCCCTCAGCGAAGGCGAAAAACAAAGGGTAGCGATTGCACGTGCCTTACTCAACCGCCCGGCTATCATACTTGCCGACGAACCCACCTCTGCACTCGACGACACCAACTGTGAAGAGGTCATTCAACTTCTCAAAACCGAAGCCGCACAACAACAATCCACACTCTTCATCGTCACCCACGACCAGCGTTTGAAAGACAATTTTGAACACAAAATCATTTTAAATAATCAGTGACAGAAGAAATGACGGAAGATTGAGAATCTGCTACGAAGCCACCTAAAAACTACGCCACCGCATAATCCGACAATTCACGCATATAAGGTGTCATAAAGCCCGGAACAATGTCCGAAGGTGGTACGCCTTGATAGACAAGTTCTTTGTCGGGGTCTATTTCCGTCCACCAAATACAACTTTCTGCCCATTTGGTTTAAATTGGAAAAAATGCCCGAAAGTTACGGCAGATTGAGATTTATAGAAAGCAACGACCCTATATTTCGACGAGTGAATGTTTGGAAATATGTCATCGTATCACTTTCTAAAATTATATTGCGGTAATCGTCAGGGTTTAAACCCAGTGCTTTTGTGATAAAATATTTTTCAAAGCAGAACTAATGGCTACTCACTCCCCCACCCTCTACCAAAAACATCTTAAATAATACATTTTTATTTTTAATAATATCCTCTAATCGCTCCTCGTGTGTGTCAGTAATAAAGACCTGTCCAAACTCATCACTTGCCAACAAGTCAATTAGGCTTTCGATTCGTGTAGCATCCAATTTATCAAAAATATCATCCAGTAACAAAATAGGATATGTTCCTTTTTGTTGTTTGATAAGTTCGTATTGAGCCAGTTTGAGCGCAAGAATAAATGACTTTAACTGCCCTTGCGAAGCAAAACGTTTGACAGGTTTTCCTTCAATGATAAATTCCAGATTATCGCGGTGGATGCCCTGTGTAGTACGTTGGAGTATCTTATCTTTTTCGTAATTTTCTTCCAACAAATCTATCAACTGCCTATCGTGTAAAGCTGATAGGTATGTACACGCCACTTCTTCACTTTTATTCGATATTTTAGTATAAAAAATTTTAAAAACAGGTAAAAAATCGACCATAAACTCCCTACGGGCTTCGTGTATATATGCGGCTGCGGGTGCGAGTTGTGTATTATAAGTTTCGATGAGTGCATGGTCAAAATGTCCGTTCTTTGCCATCTGTTTTAATGAGGCATTTCGTTGTGCAAGTACCTTATTATACTGTATCAAATGACGTAAATACAGCCTGTTCAATTGCGATAAAGTTTCATCCAAAAACTTACGGCGATACTCACTGCCTTCGGTTGCCAATTGAGTATCGTCAGGTGCAATAACCACGACAGGTAATACGCCGACATGTTCAGATAACTTACTGTAAATCAAATCATTACACATTAATTCTTTTTTGCGTCTTATACGTATTTTTGCTACGATATGTACCGGATCTTCTTCTTTATCAAACAGTCCATCTACCCGAAAAACATCTTGCTCATGGCGCACCACCGCACTATCCGGCATTCCGAAATAGCTCTTACACATACATAGGTAATACACCGCATCCAACAAGTTGGTTTTGCCTGCGCCATTCTTGCCTACAATACCATTGATACGCTCACAAAAAGTCAGCGATTGAGTATTATAATTTTTAAAATTGGTAAGTTTGAGTGTTTTTAAATGCAATGATTATTTTTTTTATTCACAAATCAAGCTATTTTATTATCAAAATACAAAAATCAGACAATAAAGCCACTTTCGACAAAGGTAATAAAATCTGAATAGCCCAATTTACAAATACTTGATTAAGCAATATTCTAATGGGCTAATCACTAATTATTGCTTACCTTTGTCTATCAAAATTTACAAAATATGACTGACAATTCAACAAAATCCCCTTGGATAGACCGATTTAAAAAAATGGGTGTGGCTGCCTTTTTATTTTTTCTGATTAAAGGCTTGGTGTGGTTGGCTATTTTTTTTGGTTTGGGAAAGTGGTTGAAGTCGCTTTTTTAAATAATAAAAATATATTTATAAATAATTCATTTTAAATATAAAAAATATTATAAAATAATTTTATTTAATTGAGTGTGTCACAAAACAGTTGCGAATAATTTTACAGGCGCATAGCGACGGCACACTTTGTAAAACCAATGTTTCCCCACACCCGAAAAAGGCGCATCGCGCCGACACCCTTAGTTCATAGGGTTTAATGGTGCCGCCGCTACGCAGCTTATGGGTTTGGGGGACGATTTTGTTACAAATAGGGTCGGTGCTACGCACCTTATAATGACAACCGATTTGTGACGCACTCTATTTAATTCAAAAACGCCTATATTTCAAGGCGACCAAATTAGCCTAATAGCCTGATTAACTGATTAACCAATTTCCCAATCAACTAACAAATCACGACTATGAAATACATCCTCGCTTTAGACCAAGGCACCACCAGTTCGCGTGCCATTATTTTCGACCAACAAGGTAATATCGTTGGAGTCGAGCAACAAGAATTTACGCAAATATATCCGCAAAGTGCGTGGGTCGAACACGACGCTATGGAGATTTGGAATACACAACTGACCGTAGCTCGCAACGTTTTGAAAAACAACGACCTCTCCCCTACCGACATTGCCGCCATCGGCATCACCAACCAACGCGAGACCACTTTGATGTGGGATAAAAACACCGGAAAACCCGTCCACAACGCCATAGTATGGCAAGACCGGCGAACAGCAAGTATATGTGATGGCTTGAAAGCCAAGGGTTTAGAGTCGTATATCAGAGAAAGTACGGGCTTGGTCGTAGATGCTTACTTTTCCGGTACTAAGGTACATTGGATGCTGGAAAATGTTGACGGAGTAAAAGAAAAAGCTGAAAAAGGAGAGATTTTATTCGGTACTATGGATACGTGGCTCGTCTGGAAATTGACAGGCGGCAAGGTACATATTACAGATTATAGCAATGCCTCTCGGACGCTTTTGTACAATATAAAATCGCTCGAATGGGATGATAAAATACTCGGTGAATTGGGTATTCCAAAATCGGTGCTGCCCGAAGTGCGTCCGTCGAGCGAGGTCTATGGACATACCGATGAAGGGCTTTTTGGTGGCAGTATTCCCATTGCCGGCATCGCGGGCGACCAACAAGCGGCTTTGTTCGGACAGGCTTGCCACGAGGCAGGTATGGCGAAAAATACTTATGGAACAGGCTGTTTTATGTTGATGAATACAGGCACTACACCTGTTGAATCGAAGGCAGGTTTGTTGACTACGATAGCTTGGGGGCTTGACGGAAAAGTGGAGTACGCACTCGAAGGCAGCGTGTTTATTGCAGGGGCTGCGATACAGTGGTTGCGCGATGGTTTGAAGATTATTGATAGTGCGCCAGATTCGGAACATTATGCCATGAAAGTCGCCGATACAGACGGTGTGTATGTCGTGCCTGCCTTCGCCGGACTCGGTGCGCCTTACTGGGATATGTACGCTCGCGGTGCGATTTTTGGTCTGACACGCGGTACGTCGAAAGCGCACCTGATACGCGCAACACTGGAATCACTCGCTTACCAAACCCGCGATGTGCTGGACGCTATGGAAACCGATTCCGGCATTTCGCTCACCGCCCTTCGCGTGGACGGCGGCGCATCTGCCAATGACCTTCTTATGCAGTTTCAGGCCGACCTGCTCGACGTACCCGTAGAACGCCCCGAAATCATAGAAACTACTGCGCTCGGTGCTGCGTATTTGGCGGGAATTGCCGTTGGGTATTGGAAAAAATCAGAGATTGCCGAGCGTTGGCAATTGGATAATTCATTTGCACCAAAAATGGAAAAAGAAAAACAGGAGAAGCTATATAAAGGTTGGCAAAAAGCAGTACAGCGAGCGATGAAATGGGAAGAGGAATAATTGAAATGTAAAATGTAAAACTGTCATTTCTGTTAAATTTTTTCGAGTTATTAAATGTTCCGAATGAGGTCATTTTTCTTATTGAAATTCAAAATTTTCATAACCTAATTCAAAATATAATTTGGTTTTTAAAATTTTTTTAA
>CALIZI010000251.1 GCA_938028705.1 uncultured Saprospiraceae bacterium
GGATTGGTATGATTACGGTGCGCGGTGGCTGGATGTGGAGACTGGAAGGTGGAGCACGATTGATCCGCTCGCAGAATCCTTCTCATACGAAAGTCCATTTGTACATGTAGGTAATAATCCAATAAAATATGTGGATTTTGACGGTAGAGAAAAAATTGTGGTGACAGGTGGTGAATATACCGATGCTAAAAGATATAAGTATAATTTTGTAGAACCTGCCATTCATCAATTAAAACTATTTTTAGAAAATGCCAATAATGAACCGATTACATGGGTTGTCATGAATGTAGGATATTCTGATTGGGATATGAGTCTTTTTCAATTTGTTGCTCGTGAGTTAGGAGTAGGTTTTGTGCCATTAAATTCTGCACAAGAATTGACCAACTATTTGAACTCTAAAGATGCATCTTTATCAAATCTTAGTCCTGATAGAAGTGCAGACCCTATAACAAGCATGGCTCTGTTTGGTCATGGATTTGCAGGTTCAGCTGAATTCGGCTATCGCCAAAGTACTACTTTACAAACTCAATTCTCATGGGGCATGTCTGATGTAGGAAATCTCAATCCGGCATCTTTCAGTAAAGCTGAAATATGTTTTTACACGTGTAATGCTGCGACTTCCGCTGATAAAACGGGTGATTATGGAAATTCATTGATACGGAAATTTGCCAATACTATCAACTCGGATGTTTCGGGATATTGGGGAAAGAGTGATTATGCTAAGATGAATCAAGGAGAAGGAAAGTTACACAAATTGAACAGGAGTGTTAATGGATTTAATCCATACGGAAGCGTTCGTCTCCCCGCAGAAGGAACGAAGCCTACTGGTGAACCGTCCACATGGATAAGAATAAAACGTGCTATTAATTAACCTCTATAAATATATTTAAACATCTAATGAATTGTCTCTTATATTTCATAAAATTGAGAGACAATTCATTAATTCATATCAAAGAAAGGAAAAATGATTCATAAAATAAAAATATTAATATTTATATCGTTCTTTTTTTATTGTTGTACAAATACAAAAAAAGAGAGCATGTTCAATTTAGGTAAGACGGAGGAGGTCTTTGAAAATATAAATAGTTATTTTCAAACAATCAATTTATATTCTATTGATGTTCAAGATACACCTACTTTACATTGGGTATTCACAAATAATCCTTATTCAATAAATGATGAGTATGGCTTATGTTTATTTGCCAATAATAAGTGTGTTTACAAAGGAAAATTTAAGAAATTCATACCTTTAGACTTAGGTGATTTGATATCTACAAATGAGAGACTACATTTATCTTTTGAAATTTTGACTCCCTCAAACTCTAACAAACCCACTTATCTTCATCGATTTAGTACGAAAAACACCATCGTATGGGAATCAAACTACAGACTTATATATACTTGTTTCTTTCCTACTAATGACCATGATGATGGAATTTATTTTTTTCCTCAAAAATAGTACATCATTATGGAATTGAGATACCCATTTACCATGAGGAAGGTAGAGCTACGCCTACACTCACAGGGTGGCAGTACGAGTATTACCTCAAAGACCATTTGGGGAATACTTGCGTCATATTTTCAGATACAAATAATGATGGCGAGCCGGAGATTATCCAAGAAGCGGATTATTACCCTTTCGGTATGCGCCACGATAGAAGCACGACTGCCACGAATCATTATCTGTATAATGGTAAGGAACTCAATGCAGACTTGGGCTTGGATTGGTATGACTATGGTGCAAGGTGGCTTGATGTGGAGACTGGACGTTGGAGTACGATTGACCCACTGGCTGAAAACTATGCTTCTATGTCACCCTTCAATTATGTGGCGAATAATCCGATAAGTAATATTGATCCGGATGGTCGAAGGATTATAATGTCAAATGCAATAGAAGCCAATAATTTAGTAGCTGATTTGAACAGAGTTTATGAAGATAAATATGGTTTTAAAAGTGCCTTCAAAGCAAACACCAAAACATTTAATGTAAAGAAAAAGAATGAGAATTATTCATATTGGTGGAGTTGGTATTCGGATGAACCTGAGTTCATAACAGTTAAAGAACCAAGAACGATTATTGAAACTAATAATCAATTTGATTGGAATACAGATGTTTATACAAAAGCCATGTTTGATATTATCAATACAAAAGCTGATATAACAGTTGATATTATAGCCGATAAAGGAGTTTTGGCGCGGCAGACTGCCGGACGGGCAGGATTCCGTAACGGCTTATTAGATGATTTGGGTGGTGGACATGCTGTACATTCAGGATATGTAGTTTTATCAGACTTACTATCCAATACTCAAGTTGGAGGAAATAATACTCATAAATGGACATTGGGGCATGTGGCTCTGCACGAATTATTATATCATGTTCATCCATTAGGTAATTACGAGGAAGATACAGTAGACGGTGCTAATACTATGAGAATATATTACGGCGGTAGAAGCGGTGGCTCACACAATTCAGGAAATAAAAAGAATAAAATGCTTTTGGATGTAAATGAAAAACAACGTTTAGAAAAATTAAGAAATTCAACAGGTAAAAAGTCCAAACCATGAGAGTATTATATATCGTAGTAATCATACTAATTTGTTGTTCATGTCGTCAGGATAATGAATTTAAAATTGGTCATCCGCTTAATGAAATTACGCCAAGAGCGTTGCTAAAATCAGACTTCGAGAGAATATGGGGTATTGATATGTTGGTTTTCCAAAATCAAGTAGAAGATACAACTTTTATTTTTGAATTTGAAGAACTTGATTTTGACTCCAAATTACTGAGTCAATCTTGGGAAATTCTTGTCAATTCATTTGATAAGGAATTAGTTGAACAAATTTTGAGTCCTCATAAATGTCATATTATTTCAAACTATGATGAAAGTGCAAAATTTTCTGTGTTTTGTGAAGAACATGATATTACACTTTTAGGCATAAAAAAAATTGATAAAGACAATGGACTTAAAAAATTGCGACTGACATACGATGTAACCGAATAGACTATTGGTGACTAATGCAGCCTTACTATACCATAGTGAGGCTGTTTTCTTTTACCATGGTAGGGCTACGCCGAGTGGTACATCGTGGCAGTACGAGTATTATCTCAAAGACCACTTGGGGAATACTCGCGTCATATTTTCAGATACAAATAATGATGGCGAGCCAGAAATTTTACAGGAAGCTGATTATTATCCCTTCGGTATGCGTCATGTGAATAGCACTGCCACGAATCACTACCTCTACAACGGCAAAGAACTCAATACCGACTTGGGCTTGGATTGGTATGATTATGGGGCGCGGTGGCTTGATGTGGAGACTGGAAGGTGGAATGGAATAGACCCATTGGCAGAGAATTACCACTCTTGGTCGGGCTATAATTATGTACTGAACAATCCTATTAGTTTCACCGACCCTGACGGCAGAAGTGTGAAACCTACAAATCTAACAGGAATCGCACTTCATTATGTAGCAACGAATATCATCGGTGCTCAACCATATTGGAGAGGGGAAGTAACTTTTGATATTCCTATATTAGGTAAAGGTAGAGCTGATTTGGTTTATCAAGGTCCTGATGGGAATAATGCAATTTGGGAAATTAAGCCTGTAAGTTATAGGAAAGAGGGAAGTCTCAAGCATCAAGAAGCTTTAGACCAGTTAGAAAGGTATAGACAATTAGCTGAGGCACAAACAGGAATGTCATTCTCGACAGGGTCGAGTAGAGGGGCACCACCTCCCTTTCAAGGCACAAAGAAAGTTAGCTTTGTGTCTGGATTGTATCAGTATGAGGCTAGTCTATTTATTCCCGTAGGACAGGAAAATAAAGGTCTCATTTACTATACACTTGACAGTCGGAAACTTACACCAGCAGGCGAACGTGTGGTGCAAGCAACCGTAGTTACGGGAACCGTAGTAGCGACTGCCGTGGTAGTAGCTTCCCTACCTGTTACTGCTCCTACAGCAGCGGTAGCAACTGCGGTAACCGGAGTAGCGGCTACAATAGCTGTGAGTTCTGTTAGTGAACCTGACCCACAACTATCCCAATAAATTTATATTTCTTTGAAGAGCAGTACCGGATTATGTTTGGGAATAAACTAAAAAATACATAATTTAGTTTAGTTGACGCGAGTTCAAAATTGTTTTTTAACAATTCTGAACTTGCGTTGATTTTGCTAATACTTAAAGCGCACAACACTGTGTAAGAGGCTATTCAAAATATTGTTATCATTTACTCTTATATTAATTAATTTGTTAATTTGTTAATAAAAAGAACTAAAAATGTATCTGAACGAAAGATTTAAAAATAATTTTAAAGAAGAAAGTGCAAAAAATAGGCATAATTTTATTCTGAAGCTCTTAGATGTCTTTGAACTTCCAGAGTATCATTTTGCTAGAAGTATATTAGAGATATACTATCAAAAATATCCGAAGCTTTTATTCAAAAAAACAGTGGCAGAGGAAATTCTGAAAGACATGATAGGTAGCGGAGGTTTCTACTTTTTAGATTTTACAAAAGAAAATAGAGGTGGATATCAAACACCTCAAATGAATAAAGATTATTATAGCCGGGATTCTAAAAACGTTGACAATAATCTACAATATTCAAATTGGATTTCTTTTCTGGAGACACTCAAGGAAAAATATTGGGAAGAGGATTCTAAATTAGATTCTTATATCACAATAGGAAATTTTATGCTTTATGAAGATCGGAAACCCAAAACCATTAGAGAAAAAGCTTTAGAGAATATTATCATAGATGGAGTTGAAATAAGAAATAAGTATTTTAATAATACTTTTATTTCTCGGTATTATCGTGAATTATTTACAAAATTCTTCCCAAAATTTAGCTTGATTAATGGTATTTCAAACGCTAAAATTAAAAGGTATGGAAAAAAAATATGCAATGACCTTTATTTGGGCCTTTATGTTGATTATGGTCTTTTAAAAAGAGAACTGAACATGGGATATTTAGAACTACCTCGAATAGAAATAGAGTTATTCTCAAAAAATTTTGATACATATGTTAAGCCCGATTCCTATGTGGTATCACAAGATAAATTCGATATAGGACGAATTAATTTTAATTATTTTATGGGGAATAGGCTTAAAAACTATAGGATTGGAAATTCCTCTCAACAAGGAGATTTATTGAAAAAAGATTTATTTTTTTATATGGAGGTTAACGCCTATTATTTAGAAATATATCTGGATGAAGTGGAGCATATTGTTTGTAGAGTTCTCAATACTTGATGAAAATTTAGACCCCGTATGGCAGTATGAGTATTACCTCAAAGACCACTTGGGGAATACAAGAGTCATCTTCACCGATAATAATGATGACGGTACACCGGAGATTATACAGGAAGCGGACTACTACCCCTTCGGTATGCGTCATGATAGAAGCATTACTGCGACCAATCACTACCTATATAATGGTAAAGAACTCAATGAAGACTTGGGCTTGGATTGGTATGACTATGGTGCGAGGTGGCTTGATGTAGAGACTGGTAGGTGGAGTACGATTGACCCTATGGCGGAGAGCTATACTTCAATGTCTCCCTTCAATTATGTGGCTAATAATCCGATAAGTAATATTGACCCTGACGGGCGGTTTATAATACCTTTTGATGATATTTTCTTAGATGCACGAGGTAATGAAATCGGTCGTATCAAGAACAACCTACCTGACCGATATTTTACAGAGCATACTTCCGGTAGTTACAGTTTTAACAAATTTGCTGATACCAGATTTATACAAATACACTCACCTAATACATTGAGAGGTGATATCAAAGACGGTCACAGGCACAATGAATGGAATGGAACAATTGATATTTTACCGACACTTACAGCGAGAAGATTAGTAGAGGAAGGTGCAAAGAAAGTCAGGGATGGTAAGAGCTACATTCACTTCATGAACATAGTAACTGAATCAAAGGAAAAGGGAGGTATAGATTACGTAAATCATTTCAAAGACGGAATCATCTATGATATACAAGGCATATATTACAATTCACATGAAGCGTTGAATTTACTTTGGGGTGCAGCTTTAGGTCGCTTGGGTATGATGCCCGAAGATGCCAAACTTGGTGCTGGCGTTTATCATTTTTATGCTTGGTGGACTAAAGGTAACAGATATGCCGACGCAGGACCTATCAATGAGACCAACCATGTTGAAGCAATCTTTATGGGTTTCAATTTGTATGATGACACAGCTTTGATGCTACTTAGAAGAAATCCTGCACTTTACTCAAAATATGCTTTGGATATAAAAATTTTAAACAACAACAAAGAAAGAGACAGATTGCGCCAAAACATGTTTTTGTATGGAGTTGATAAATATAAAAAAGATTGGCCGACCACGCTACATATTGGTTTTTAAAGAGAAAAATTTGAACTGTTTTTTAAATAAATTTATTAACATACTCGTGCCTGACAATGTGTTAGGCGCGAGTATTTAAAAGCCCTTTTTATATGTATAAATTTTTAATTATGTCTGTCATGTTTATGTTCAGCTGTTGTATTCATAAACCTAATGAAAAATGCTTTGTTTTACATCATAAATCAAAAGAAGACAAATACGATAAGATTTTATGGATTTCTCCTGATGATTTATTTCAAATACGACTCATGTACACAAATCCGCAATTTGCCACTGATGTTCCCGGAAAATGGCTTGCCCTTTTATACAAAGATGTAAAAACCCAAAAACTGATTCACTACTACCTTTTTAATGCAGGACATACTTTTTCAATTCAGGGTGATTACCTTTTTACATATAAAAATGGATTTTCGGAACAAAATAGTTTTGAAGGATGGTATAAAAAAAATGATGAGGGGCAATTTGTAGTAATAGACGACGACACCCAATTGATATTCCAAAATAATCTATTATATAAACAAGAATCAAATAATTTTTTAAAAACTTATAACAAAAAATTTAAATATAAGAATAAATACAAAACTATAACTGATGATTTGGATTATAGAAAATATGGTATTTACAAATTGAAAGAGAATGATTTAAAAAAAGTATCCGATAATTCATCAGATATTTTCAAGCTAAAGTCAGGAATATTCTATATACCTAAGCCGGGAAATCAAACGAATTTCATAGTCAACCTTAACGACTTAACAAATGAGGTTTTAGAAACAATAAATAGTAATCAATCTTATCCTCCCAAAATATGTAAAAGTATAATATTCTCCCGTTAGTCGTTGGCAGTACAAGTATTATCTCAAAGACCACTTGGGGAATACTCGCGTCATTTTCACCGACAGTGATGATAATGGCGAGCCTGAAATCATCCAAGAAGCCGACTATTACCCCTTCGGTATGCGTCATGATAGAAGCATTACTGCGACCAATCACTACCTATATAATGGTAAGGAACTCAATGCAGACTTGGGCTTGGATTGGTATGACTATGGTGCAAGGTGGCTTGATGTGGAGACTGGACGTTGGAGTTCTATTGACCCTTTGGCGGAGAGTTACGCTTCTATGTCACCCTTTAATTATGTAGCGAATAATCCAATAATTAGAATAGACCCTGATGGTAGAGAAAATATAGCTGTAGTCGGCTCTCAAAATGAGAATGGAGCGGGTAATAAACTGATGTTTGTTAATCAAGCACTACGTTCTATGAGAATTTGGGCAGAAGAGCAAAGTAATGAAACCCGAACTATGGTGTTATTCACCGAAGGGTATTCAGATAACCAAATAACAGCTATTGCAGAGAGTGTTTCTGCGTTTGGTGGACACCTTGTACTCGTCAATTCTTCCCAAGAATTGACCAATTATCTCAATTCTGGTGAAGTTAGTTCAAATGAAGTCTCTGAATATAGAATAAATGATAAAATAACCGACGTAGATATATACGCTCATGGAATCGTTGGTTCTATTGAATTTGGGTATAAGACATCCAAAGCAGACATTTATAGATTTAATTCTATGAATGCGGAATCTTTAAATTCGTCAGCTTTTCAATCAAACGGTTGCATAACATCTTATGCTTGCAGAACAGGACTTGGTAATTTTGATATCTATGGAACTTCCTTATTTAGAAATCCTAATTACAGCAATAGTTTAGCCAAGCAAATAGCCGATAATTCGGGTATATTTGTGAGGGCTTTTGCAGTACGAACGTCTTATGTAGGAACGCTTGGAAATGCTTTTGACAGAAGACATAATAACCCGTTATATCCTTTACCAACCCAGAAAATGGTTGACGGGGCAGCGTTTACTCCTAGAGGTTCTAATCGACCTGTTACGGGAGGAAGTACTCCAATTGGATTACCACGTTCTATTATGGGCTTTTATTCAGAGAAAAATAAAATGTAACATTTTAAACATGTATTAAATGTATTAAATGAATTATTTTAATTATTTTTTTATAGTTATGGTTTTATTTGTAGCAAGTTGTAAAAAGGCTACTCATGTAGGGATTGCAAAATATTCATATAATTTAGATGAATTGGAACTTGCCAATTTCGATAATGAACATTTATTTGTAAATTACCAAACCCTGACTTTTTATCTTGACTTTGAATCTATAAAAGAATGTAATAAATATGACTTATATATTACAGCAGGAAAGGATGTAATTTTCAAGGGAAAGTGTTTTGAAATAGGTGTTATTGATGTGCCTTGTTATAAAGTTGATAAT
>CALIZI010000252.1 GCA_938028705.1 uncultured Saprospiraceae bacterium
CCATGTACACCTTCGTTCAGACAATTCCACGGAATCTAGTAGTTACCAGTGGGAATACGAACTTGTATTGAACCGAGCTTAAATTTAATTATTTTTAACTTTTTATCAAGGATTTATTAAGGGACTATTCCCTAATTCCCAGTTCCCTAATTCCCATGGGTGCAGGACAAATCTTTAATTTTAGTAAAAAAATGATTTAATGCGCGTTCTGTAATGACTGCTTTAGCTATCAAGTATTTTTTTATTTAAATTTTATAATTAACTTAAAATGAATTACTTATGCAATGTCTTATGTTATTCACTTGACAGCTAAAGCAGTCATTACAGGGTCTTAATTGCTCTCAGTTCAATTTGAAATTAAAGATTTGTCCTGCACCCA
This sequence comes from uncultured Saprospiraceae bacterium, assembly GCA_938028705.1. Lineage (GTDB taxonomy): Bacteria > Bacteroidota > Bacteroidia > Chitinophagales > Saprospiraceae > JAHDEO01. The sequence goes on from CALIZI010000252.1 coordinate 380, forward strand.
TTCCCATTCTGTCCAAAGTCCAAAATTAAATACTAACTTGAATGAACACAGCCTTGATGTAGATTTCTTTGTCAGTAATCCAATTATGATTTCCACAGACATACGAAATACTGTTATCAAAAAAGCTCTAATTTGTAAAAACAGCCCTAACTGTTCCTTTGCACTTTCCGAAAAAGGCTGCACCTTGTAGTCGAATTGAGGGGGAAACAGATGAAAACAACTCCTTCCATTCAACAGCAAAGCGAATCGGCATACATATCATTTTTTTGATTCGCGCGACCTTAATTAATCAATACATCATGGGTTAATCTGAAGCTATGCTTTAGCATGGGATAGGATTCGTATGTACTGATGTGAGCCGGTTCGATATTTCATAATTTATTTCATTTTTTAAACAGACAAAAGTCATGATAAATTTTAAAAAAAGTATTTTGTTCGCCGTTGTTTTGGGCGTACTTGGAATGTATTTAAGCTCTTGCAATAAATCCGAAACATTGGAAATCCCTTCAATTACTGATGGCTATCACCTCAATCAAATTCCTTTATCCGATTTAATCACTAATGAAGAAGATAAAGAAGATGAGCGTGTGATGAATGCCTCAACGCTGATTGCTCAGGCATTGAAGCCTATTGTTCAAGAACCCGTTTATGCGGAGTATATATTGGAAGAAGCTCAAAAAACGTTTTATAATTCAGTATTGCTATCTGATTTAATTGCTGACTTTCCCGAAGTCTCAAATATTATCAATACCCAGCTTCGTACCTTGTCCGACAATCAGAAAAGCACTTTATTATTAGAAGCACTTATCAGTCAACTCGTATATAAAAACATCCGCTACAATCCGGTCATACATGTTCCTAATATTCAGTTTGCAGACCATACAAAGGCACCTCTTTTATCACCGGGCTTAGAAGTACCTGACAATGAAGCGGAGAACATAGACGACCATTATCTCTTCTGGCTTTTTGATGAAAACGGACGCGAATATGAAGTCACTATAGGTGAAGCGCAAGCTAATACCAAAGGTGCAACTCCTGCTTTTGTGCTTTCTTTGCTTGATGCGCCGGACACTGCAAATATGATAGCCGGAGGCGGCGAAGCACCCAAAGCGAATGCACCTGTATCCTCTAGATTGCCCTTCTCTATAGCCACCAATGAATTTAAACTGAATAAGAGATATGAAAACTCCGGTAAATCAGAGTTTTATTATGCAGGACTTATTTTTACTCCGGGATTTGGCATATCGCAAATCGGAAGTGGCGAGATGGAAATTACAAAAGTTAGAAAAAACGACATTGGGAAAAAATTGGGAATATGGAGAACATGGTTTGCTTATAATGGCAGCATTGATGCGGTAGTCTTCAATACTTATGAAAGGGACTGGACGTATTCCCCTAAAAAATTAGGAAAAATGGACGTAGGTGGCGGTCAGGAACAGGATTTTTATGGTAAAAGACGCTATACGACGGATTGTTATTGGCAAACAGATGTTGATAATAATACTAATTTGAATGGACACGACCTTGATGCTGATTACTTTATTAACAACTGGGGAGAGCGGTATTCAGGAGATGAAGGAGACATCACTTTCTGGAAGATTCAGTAATTTTTATGTAAAGCCATTCTCTTTCAATGATAAATCCGGTAACATCGGCTACCCGTCTAACGCCGGACAGTAGCCTGATAAAGTGGGTTTAAATCAGAAGGGCAGACCTAAGGTGTCTGCCCTTCTTACTTTATGATGCTTAATTTATGATTATTCGTACTCTATATGAGAAAATTTTAAAATCGTAATATAATTGGACTTTGGACAAAATGGGAATTAGGTAACTGGGAAATTAGGTTTAAAATTGTAACTCATTGATAATCAATTGAATATTTTTTATTATTAAAATAGTTTATTAATTCTTTTATGTAAAATTCTGAAATAAAGTCCCGATAATTATCGGGATTACCGAATTTCCAAATTACCCAATTTCCTCTGTCCAAAGTCTAAAATATAAGCCGAGTAGATTATTCGTTAGATACTACAATCCTTTTTTCTGCCCTTCCATCATTAGATTGTACAATCAGGGTGTAAAGTCCTGAACTTAATCCGAGCGATTCAATATCAATACGTACATTTCGACTATCAATATAGGTCGGGGATGTCCAGACGGTTCTTCCCTGCAAATCAATCATTCTAATGGAATAATCGCTGCTAAGACTATTAATATTTACATTAACAAACTTTCTTGCAGGATTCGGGAAAACTTCAACTTCTACCTTGTTTTCTATCTTTAATTGTTCGGTATCAGATTCTTCCAAAATACCTTCACCCGATTCATCTTCGACAATTAAATGTGATTCATCAACGATATTTATAGTGTAATCTTCCACTTCTCCATAATCAAAAACTTCGCAGGCATCTGAATATCCTCCATATTTCATAGAGACTCTCATCCTGGTTTCACCTAATAAGGCATCCTCCGGAATGTAAACCCAACGTACTATGGCGTTTCTACTGATACCATGAGCAACAATTTCTGAATTATCGAATACGCCATCTTGATTGAAGTCTATCCATACTTTCCAAAATTCATAGTATTTGTATGTTGAAAATCCCGGTATCAAGAAAATTTTTCGGTACTCGCCTCTCCCCATCTCGGTGCTGATGTCTGTGAAGTCAGCATAACCATCATTATCACCGGAATTATTATGTATGCTTTTGAGCACGACTTTTTTTATCCACTCATATTGGGTACTATTGCCGGCTGATTCGCAGTATGTCGGAGTATCACAAATTTCTCTGATGACCTCAACCGGATTGGAAATTGCAAAACATCCTTCAATATCTGTCAGGTTATTGCCGACTGTGTTGCCTTCAATAGTTTCGTATCTGACGTACCAAATTTGGCAAGTACCAACACCTGCGGCATCCAAATCAAAAGGTGGTGCGGGTGGTAA